>CAYMCM010000061.1:0-13670 GCA_964388945.1 uncultured Roseburia sp. | reverse complement strand
TTCGCCTATCATTATCATAGAAGATCTTATTTACAGACTTTTCTTCATAGTCTCTGCAGTAATGTTATATTTTGTAATCCATGTATAGAGTTCTTTCACTACAGGTTCTAAATCTTTTCCCATTTGTGTCAAGGAGTATTCTACTTTTGGAGGGACTTGCTGGTATTCTTTACGATTAACAAGTCCGTCTTTTTCGAGTTCCTTTAATTGTGCGGTCAACATTTTGTGGGTAATAGGTGAAAGTATTCGTTTTAATTCTCCATATCGTAATATTTCATTTAATGCCAATACATAGATTATGCGTAATTTCCATTTGCCACCGATCATATTGACAACTTTTTCGAATTTCTCATATCCAAAATCGTTCAGATAACAGAATTGCTTTTCCATTCTTTCACTCTCCTTTTAGATAGTATCTTACAAAAAAGTGCATACTTTTCAAGTATAGTATACATGAATAATATAGTAAATATATTATACAAAAAATTGAGGAATGTGTTTATGAAAATAATTATTATAAATGGCAGTCATAGAAAAAATGGTTCTACTGCATTGATTTTACATGAATTCTTCCAAGAACTGAAAAAATATGATGATGTAGATGCGCAGTTTATCCATGCAGCCGATTTGTCATTAAATTACTGCGTGGGATGTGGTACTTGTTACAGAATTGGAAAATGTATATATAAGGATGATGTGGAAGCCCTTTCATCTGAGATTGCAAGTGCGGATGGTATTATTTTGGGTTCGCCAACCTATGCCGGTAATGTATCAGCACAGATGAAAACAATCATAGACCGAGGACATTTTGTTATGGAGCAATTACTTCATGGAAAGTATGCAATCAGTGTGGCTACTTATGAGAATTATGGTGGTACGGTTACTGCAAAAATATTGAATCGGCTTTTGGCGTATTCAGGAGCAAAAATTAGTGGAAAAATAGTATTTCGAAAAAATAGTGCTTCTAATAATTTGATGGAAAAACATCAATTCAATAAAAATATACAAAAGTTAGCTGATACCTTATATCAGGATATCAAAGAGAAGCGTAAATATATATTACAGAGTATGAAGCAATTTATTGTATTTAAAATCGGAATAAAACCATTTATTATAAATAACGCAGCACAATATGCAGGAGTAATAGATTATTGGAAAAGTAAACATATAACTTAAAAGAAAATAAAAAAAACGTAGTAGATCATGGAAACAGACGAAGTTCGTGTGGCGTTGTTGATGGACTTTGAACGGCGGATCTCAGACTTCTTCGCATCCGGAACTTTGGGATAATAGTTCGGGCTGTATGTTTTTTTGGGCAGTGATCAGAATTTCCTGAATGAAAGCAAATGCAAGCGGAATGAATACGATCCAGATACTCTGATGAGGAAGGTAAGACCAGATGATGTAAATGGTCGCAACACCTGCGTGGAAAGATAACATTGTAAATGTATAGAAGCGGATACGAGGCAGGTATTCTGGTTTTCTTTCTGTAATAAAGTTAAAGATTGTGGTCACAAGCTGACGGAAATTACCGGTAGAAAAGGTAGTTGCACTGGGATTTTCACGAATGCCGCGAAAAGTGCACCATTGGATTGACATGGCAAATGCAACCGGATATAAAGCGATGACGGGGTGAACATTTTTCGGAAGGAAACCCAGGATCAGTGCAGCAAAACAATCAATGATCATGCAGACTCTTTTTTGAATATCAGGGTGATACTTTGCCATCCACAGAGTGGTAATAATGCCAAGAGCATAGACGAAAAGGCTTAAAAATCTTATTAAAATGTGAAAAGAATCCCAGTGCAGCAGATCATTTACAAGAAGGATCATGTTGCTGGTTTCGGCAGAGCCAAATACATTGGCGCGTTCTAATAGTGAGTATATAGCAAAGATGCCTCCAATAAAGGACATGGTATAGTGCAGCAGGGTTTCTTGTTTTAGTTCGGTATCCATAATTTCTTCCTTTCTTTGTTTCGGTACAAAAACAGATTTATTATATCACTTTTTTTCGGGTGTAAAGGCGGAATAATTGACTGTTAATGCGACAAATATATATATATATAATAGGGGAAAAGCCATATAAGATATAACTGTTTCATGCGGCTTTTCATGGAGGGAAGATGTATGCAGGACTTTTTAAGAGAGGTAAAGTCTCCATTGTTTGACAAAATTGCGCCAGAGGATCGGGCGGCACTTTTTGAATGTATCGGGTATCATGCCGCTATGTTCAAAAAGGGAGAGGTCGTTGCGTTTGAGGCAGAAAATATCAAGCATATTGGGTTAATCTTATCCGGGAGTGTGGATATGGTCAAGGAAGATCTCTGGGGGAATAAGACCATGCTGATCCGGATGGTAAAAGATGAGATATTTGGTGAAACATTTGCCTGCGGAGAGGACAATCTGTCCGTTGTGACTTTTCTTGTTTCAGCAGATGCGAAGATCCTCTTTATTCCCTTCCGCCGGGTAATGAACAGTTGTACGATGGCATGTGAGTTCCACCACCGGCTGATTGAAAACATGGTACACATTATCGCAGACAAAAATCGCGATCTGATGCGAAAAGTGGAGGTGGTTTCCAAAAGAACCATTCGGGAAAAGCTGTTAGCATATCTTTCCATACAGGCGCAGGTGCAGAGGGCGCGCTATTTTGAAATTCCGCTCGGCAGAGTGGAACTGGCAGACTATCTTTGCGCAGACCGCAGTGCGCTGACAAGAGAACTGGTAAAAATGAAAGAGGATGGATTGATCGATTATGACAGGAACTGTTTCCGCATTCTATAATGAAAAATCCCTGCTGATGTGATAGTTGCAACATCAGTCAGGGGTTTCTTTTTTTATAATCGCCTTAGAAAAATAAAATTGGAGGATTTGATATGATTCGAAAAATTATTACGATTAAGGAAGAAAAATGCAACGGCTGTGGACTGTGTGCAGATGCCTGTCATGAAGGTGCCATTGGCATTGTGGAAGGCAAGGCGAAGCTGCTCAGAGAGGACTATTGCGATGGTCTGGGCGATTGTCTGCCTGCCTGTCCGAGAAAGGCGATTTCTTTTGAGGAACGGGAGGCTCCGGAATACAACGAAGCAGCAGTGCTGGCGGCGAAGCGGGAGAAAGAGGAAAGTAAGCCAGACTGTGAGCAGGAAAGCCATATTCCCAGTCGGTTGACCAATTTTCCGGTGCAGATCAAGTTACTGCCGCTTACTGCCACATATTTTGACGGTGCAGATCTGCTGATCGCTGCGGACTGCACGGCGTATGCCTGCGGCAGCTTTCACGAGGACTTTATGCAAGGCAGGGTTACGCTGATCGGTTGTCCGAAGCTGGATGCCGTGGACTATGCAAAGAAGCTGACCCAGATCCTTAAGTGCAACGACATCCGTTCCATTATCGTTACGCGGATGACGGTTCCATGCTGTGGAGGATTAAGTTATGCAGTGAATACCGCCGTCGAAAAAAGTGGGAAGAATGTTCCGGTGCAGATTGTAACGATCAGTCCGGATGGGAAAATTCACACATAAGGTGATTTTTTTCGAAAATTTCTTGTCGAAAACGAAATATTTCTGGTGGATTAGAGGTGAATGCGCTATAATGTATACATAATATTTTAAGAAAAGAGGGAAAGTTATGGAGTATGATGAGAAATATTTCAAAGCCAGTGCGAATAAAAAGGCTTTGCAGATATGGATGCTGATTGGTTTTGTATTGACGGTGGCATATTTTATTGAATGGCTGAAAGGCGCAAGAACCGGGGGATACACAGTTGCACTCAACCTGGTCTGCTGGCTGCCGATCATAGGAACATTAATTCTTATTAAGTTGAAAGGCTGGGAGGTGGAATACTGCAAATATGCGATTGCAACAGGCTATTTTATTTTTTATGCTTTTATTGTATTTACTGGGTTTGATCCCATTACGTTTGCGTATATATTTCCGGTTGTAAGTATGCTCATGTTGTACAAAGACCGCGGATTGATGGTGAAATGCGGCGTGGCAAACGGGCTGATCGTGGCGGCAACGCTGATTAAGGCTCTGGTGACGTCAGATCTTACCCATGAGGATGTCATATCGTATGAGATCCAGTTTGGATGTCTGATATTAGCCTATATCGGTTATACCTGGGCGATTCAGCATTTGTCCAAGTCGGATGGCGCGATGCTTGGAGCGGTGCATTCGAATCTGGACAAAGTGGTTAAAAGTATTGAAAAAGTAAAGACAGCCAGCAGTTCGATCGAAGACGGAGTAAATGTGGTACGGGAGCTTGCCAATGAAAATCAGGATGGAGCGAACGATGTCGTACATAAGATGGAGTCACTGATATCGAATAATGCAATATTACAGGAGAGGACGAACTCTTCTATTCAGGCAACAGACAAGATCAATGAACAGGTGGAGAATGTTGCATCGCTGATCGAGGAAATGGTCAAACTGATGGAACAGTCGGTGGAGAATGCGAAGAACAGTTCCGGGCAGTTAGCTGAAGTGGTGAAATGTACCAATGAAATGTCGGAATTGTCGACCGAGGTTGAGGAAAGCTTAAAAGCCTTCACCAGTGAGTTTGATATGGTAAAACAGGAGACTGGAACGATAGAAAAGATCAGCAGTCAGACAAATCTTTTAGCATTAAATGCGTCTATTGAGGCGGCGAGAGCAGGAGAAGCGGGTAAAGGCTTTGCTGTTGTGGCAGATGAGATCCGTGAATTAAGTGAAGGAACGAAGCTGTCTTCAGCAAGTATCCAGGATGCCCTGCTTGAACTGGAACAGACCAGTGAGAAGATGACGAGATCGATCACAAAAACATTGAAGCTGATCGTAACGAATCTGGAAAATGTTATGATCGTAAATCAAAGTGTGAATTCGATCACGGATGACTCGATCAAACTCGGTGAAAATATCCGGGTCGTAAATGATGCCATGGGCGAGGTGGAAGAATCGAATCAGAACATGGTAAATAACATGAATCAGGTTAGCGAAGTGATGGAAATGATGACGGAGAATATATCGGTAGCAGATGAGACCGTTAAAGTAATGAGAAGTAAGTACGAAGAGACATCCTCCAACATCATTTTAATCGAAGATATCGTAGGAAAACTGATCGAGGATCTTGGTGCCGGCGGATTTATGAGCAAAGAAGATTTAAAAGCCGGTATGTATCTGAGTGTGTACGAGGCAGGAGGACAGTCGGAGAAAGAATATAAAGGTATCATATCTTCAATCGATGAAAATGGTAACCTGCAGGTAAACGAACTGAAATACGAAAATGAAAAGCTGGAATACGACAGAAAACAAAAGTATACGGTGCAGATTATTGTAAATAACAGTGTGTATGGGTGGGATGATACAAAGATCACATATAAGAATGAACGGTACACGATTGCAGTATTCGGTAATCCGAGAGTAATAAACCGCAGAAAATATCCGCGTATGCCGATGCATGCTGCCTGTGACATTATGCTGACCGGTTCGGATCGTGTTTACCAGGGCGAAATGCTTAATATCAGTGCGAACGGATATGCGATACAGACAAGAGAAAAAGACATATTAAATACGAAGGGAACTTTACTTACAGTGAAAACAAAAGGCTTTGAACTGTTAGAAGGGATGCCGTTAAAGGGATATGTTATTCGTATTACAGGCAATGAAGGCATGTATATTGTAGGCTGCCGGATGTTAGAAGATAATAAGAAAATTCGTGATTATGTAAAGCAGAATTATCACGAAAGTTAAGGGGAAAATGCTTGTTTGCGAAAAGGCGGAGACAGAAGATGTCGCCGCTTTTTTGCTTGAGGAGAAAAATAAATGACACCATAGCGGTGCTGGTCATCGGAACGCAGGAGAATGAAAATATTAAAGATTACAGAAAAAGATGGTTGAATTATAAATTTTCATAAATAATCGACAACATATTGCATACGGTGACAAATAAGATATACTGAAAGAAAAATGAACAAGGGGTGTTTCAATGAATGGAAGATATGATATAGCATTATCTTTTGCTACAGAAGATCAAGATTTAGTCGAAAAAGTATATCACTATTTAATTGCAGAAAAATGGAATGTATTTTTTTCACCATCACCAGAAGGACAGACATTTCTTAGTGGAAAAAATCAGAGAGAGGCTTTTTATGATATTTTTGGCTTAAGGGCAGATTATGCAGCTTTATTTGTTTCAGCGCACTATATTACCAAATCTGTACCGATGGAAGAGGCAAGCATTGCATTTGCAAAACACGGTGATGATGGACATGTGATTCCTGTGTATCTGGATGAAACAACGTTGCCGCAGAATATGTTAGATCCAAAGAGGACTAATTATTTTAAAGCGAATAATCCGGCAATAATTGCAAGTCACCTTGCATCAAAATTAAATATGGATAAAAAGAGGCTGCAAAAGCCTGAGGAATTCAATAAAACAGGTGACATTATGAATATAGAAGGCAACATTGCAGAAAAACAGATTTTTATTCAAACATTGAAGGGAAATATAAAATTGTGAATAATATAGAGCAGGAAAATGAGAACGATGAGCAGATTGTTCTGGAAGAAATGGAAGAAGATAAAAGAATTGACAATTCAGCCGATTTAGAGCAAGAGAAGCAGAGGGTGTTTAATGCAGAAAACAATACAGCAAAAGTTCAGATATTTGTGCAGAGCTTGGGAGCATTAAATATGAATTATAAGCAAAGTACCGAACAAAATAAGAGAATTTCTCAGGAAAAAAGTTATGATTTACGAAAAATGGAAGATTGTTCGGAATTTGTAGAAACATACAAAAACGGTGAGTATCTGGCAACAGCAATCATTTTATGTACTTTTGAAATGGTAGCGTTAACAGATGTTCCCAGTTTACAGAAAAATCTTATGGAACGTCTACCAGTGTTTGAAATACAAAATGCAGAAGGAACACAAGAACAAAATAGACCTAAGAATCCGTATATATCCCTGAATACGATTCTTACAGTAATCGGAGGAAAACGATTTGTCAGAGCAGATGGTCAGATATGTATTGGATTGGGAGAAGGATCTGAGTATGCATTGGTTCATATTCTGGAGCAATTTCCGATACTGAAAGAACATATTATTTCATGGCTGGTTCATATGAATGAAATTTTTGAGTATCATACAGCGTTTGATACATACCAGATCGCCACAGCATTTAAGCGGATCATTTCGCTGGATATTGCAGATGCACAGCGCAGAATATTTTCCTTTTTATATAGTGATCCGGATAATGTCGGCTTGTTGGGAATATTGGCATACAAATTGTATGAGGATATTGACATGAGGGAAGATATGGAAAATATGATGTTGCAATGGACGCAATTTCAGGATTCCTGGCTTTGGAAATCGGCTTGTCTGGCATATTCAGCTTTGATGGAAAATGGTTATAGTGTGTCTTTTGAATCCGGTTTAAAGAGAACGATTAGTAAAAGGGTGCTGTATTTCAAAAAAGATGATCGGATGTTTATGGCTACACTTTTGATACAATCGAAACAATTAAGATCCATGTTTGCAAATGTGTTTTCTGATGTATTTCATAGAGCAGAGAAAAGAGAAAAAAGAATAAGAGTGGCGCAGGTGTATATTAATCTTGTCAGATCCAGTTATTATCTGGTAAACGCCTCTGCTGTAAAATTGCCGTTAGTTGCCTGCGATACAAAACAACAGCAGGAGTGTCTGGCACCGATTATTGAACAAGTGATGTCCGTGTATAGTCTGCGCAAGCAGTTGTATGCAATCTTAAAAACATATTTAAAAGAGTTGGCTGCTTATGATTTTTCGGAAAATGTTTTAAATCATGTATGTGCATATTTTTATATTATGGCGTTGTCGGATGAAGCATATAAGCAAGAAATACTGGAAAATTTACAAGAGGATAATCATAGAGTGTCTAAACAGATTTTTCAGAAATTATTAAGTGTATATGAAAAAGGAGAGTTATAATTGCATGAATGAATTTCAGAATAAATTGATTATTAAAGAAGAAGCATATCAAAGTGGATTTTTTGCCAAAATACCAAACACTGAAAAACGTGGTTCAGCGTTTATTTTAACCAAAGGATGCAATGACGATATCATTGTGAATGAGTTTACCACAGCAAAACAGATACGAAAAGGAAGATATACGCAGCTTGTGGAAATATCTACACTTCCTTACATAAAAGATATTCAGATTGATGCCCCAAGCAAAGAAACATATTATTCTTTTCGGGTATTTGTGAAAGCGGTAATACAAGTGAATGATCCGGTTACGTTCTATGAAAATAGAAATATTGATGTTGATGTATACTTTGATCATGTATTTTCGATGGATGTAAAAAAGATTACACGTAAATACAGTATTTTGGATTATGAAGGAATGGATGATGAATTGACACAAAAGCTATCTTCCTTCAATACAGTGGATGAGTCGACAGGATTTCGTTATCAGATATCAGCAGTGGATGCAATACCGGGCGAAAAAGCAGAAGAGTATGTCCGGAAACATGGAACACAAAAATTAGATGCCATGTTAAAGAAGAATGCGAGGGATTTGGCGGATATATTTACAAGTGACTATTCTGAAGCAATAAAGACAGAGGTTGCAGAGGGGAAATTGACAGAAATTGAGGCAATACAAAAGATTCAGGAATATAACGATATAGAATTTAAAAACCAGATTAGTCATATAAAAGAGCGGACCAATCTAGTGAAGGAACTTCGGGAAGAGGGGCTTATTACAGATAAAGATGCACGGATCCATGTAGCACCGGTACTGGATAGAATGGGAAATAAAAAGCGGATAGACAAGCAGTTTCAACAAAGCAATACGTTAAATATAGATCAGTTTTTCGCAGAGGAAGAAGAAAAATGAGTGTGATTATAAATGTTTTTTTATCATTACCGCTTTGGCTTCGTGTTGTTGTTTCGTTTGCGGTATGGATACTTGTTCTATGGAAATTTTTAGGGAGATATATCCAGTATATGTTATCTATTATTCCATTTTTATTAAAACAGTTATTTCGTATGATCTATTTGGTGGTAGAATTTCCGGTAGCCGCACTTCATGAGAGAATGGGCATGATTGTCCTTGGCAAGATGGAAAATAAGATGTCTCGCGTGGGTGAATGTATAGACTCTTTCATGAGTGATTGGTATAAATCATGGCATATACAAAGAAAAATTGCTTTAAAAAAATGTTTAATAGCCTATGTAGTATGTGTTGTTTTGGTTTTATTGCCGTCTTGGATAAATGTGGATAATAATATTTTTAAAATAGGGCAAACGCTATATATACGTAGTGAAATAGTTTGCGTAAGTTGGTTGGAAAAGCATGGGTGGTATAATCCCAAAATTCGGAAAGTAACATATGAAGAAAAGCATATTGAAAATGAGATAGACCAAAGGGAGGCTATGGAAACAATATTGGTTGTTTCAGGTGTAAACAGTTCGTTGTTAGTCAGAGATGTTCCTGCTACCGAAAATTGTACGATATTGGATCGGCTTAAAAATGATGATACTGTAATATGGAGAGGGGAAATGGTGTTTTCTGTGGCAGAAAACGATCATATAGAACCGTGGGTGAAAGTTGTAACAAAAGATAATGTTGAGGGATGGAGCAGACTCTATTATCTTCATCCAGAACAGTATGCAGATATGGAATTTTATGTAACAAAATAGAAGTGGGTTTCTCTGTGTTATGCTAAACGAGCCATAGGGAAATCGAGCAAGGCGGTTTACCCAAATTTTGGAGTAATGAGAGAAAGAAGGGAGGAACCATACGTTGCGGTTACATGGAAGATGCTTTAGAGCAGAAAAGGAGAAATGGTCATCGGAACGCAGGAGGCAGATATAGAAAAAACCTATAACTAACTCTAAGTATCATGTATTAACACCTTTTTTGAATGCTTTGCTATAATAACACCTGTAAAAAAGAACAGGATTAGCAAAGAGAAATCAGCAGGAATCATCTTTGCGGGTGAGCCTGCTTTTTTATTACAGACAGTTAGAAAGTAAAAATGGAAGGATAGAACAGAATGGCTGAATATGAAATAGAAGTAAAGCATCTGTCAAAGACATTTGAACAAAAGGGTGTGCACGTGGAAGCTCTTTCCGATATTAATCTGACCATCGGGGCGGGAGACATCTACGGGATCATAGGAATGTCCGGCGCAGGAAAAAGCACGCTTGTGCGATGCTTGAATTATCTGGAGAAACCGACCGATGGGCAGGTGTTCATTGAAGGAAAAGATCTTGGAACATTAAGTGAAAAAGAATTAAGGGAGCAGCGCAGCGATATTGCGATGATTTTCCAGCATTTTAATCTTCTGATGCAAAAAAGCGTGATCGATAACATTTGCTTTCCACTGCAGATTCACGGTGTAAAAAGAAAAGAGGCAAGGGAGAGAGCAAGGGAATTATTAAAAACAGTCGGGCTTGCGGATAAGGAGAAGGCTTATCCGGCACAGCTTTCCGGCGGACAGAAACAGCGTGTCGCGATCGCACGTGCACTCACTTCCAATCCGAAGATATTACTTTGTGATGAGGCGACAAGTGCGTTAGACCCGCAGACAACAGCATCCATTCTGGAACTCTTAAAGAGCATTAATGAACAGTTTGGGATTACAATCGTGATCATTACGCATCAGATGTCGGTCATCCGTGAAATCTGTAACCGCGTGGCGATCATTGAACATGGAGAATTAGTGGAAGATGGTCTGGTGGAGGATATTTTCAGCCATCCGAAGTCGAAAGCGGCAAGAGAGCTGATATTAAGAGATCTGCCGGAAGACGGTGTGAAGTTAGAAGGGGCTGTGGCGGCGCAGCTTGAACGTATTCAGAGTGACAGGAAGCTGCGTGTTGTCTTTTCGGAAAATTCGGCGTTTGAGCCGGTCATTGCCAATATGATCTTAAAATTCGGCACACCGGTGAATATTTTGAGAGCAGATACCAAAAATGTCGGAGGCATTGCAAAAGGAGAGATGATTCTGGGGCTTCCGGATGACAGACATTTACAGATCGACATGGAGCAGTATCTGACAGAGCACGGATTAGAGATTGAGGAGGTGACAGGTGATGTGGAGTGATCAGGTAGTCAGTATGATGATTCAGGGAATATGGGAAACGATCTACATGACAGTGATTTCAACGTTTGCCGGATATGTGATCGGACTTCCGATGGGAATTGCGCTTACCGTTACGGATAAAGATGGAATCCGACCGAATGCGGCGGTATACAAGGTGCTTGATATGATTTCAAATCTGGTGCGAAGCATTCCGTTTATTATTTTACTTGTTATTTTGATTCCATTCACAAGATTGGTGGCAGGGCAGAGTTACGGATCAAAAGCGACGATCGTACCGCTTGTGATCGCGGCAGCACCGTATATTGCAAGAATGGTAGAGTCTTCCCTAAAGGAAGTAGATCCGGGAGTGATTGAAGCTGCGCGCTCTATGGGAGCATCGGATGTTACGATCATTGTAAAGGTCATGCTGGTGGAGGCGAGAACTTCCCTGATCGTGGGGGCAACCATTGCGCTTGGAACGATCCTCGGATATTCTGCAATGTCAGGAACGGTCGGCGGCGGCGGACTCGGAGCAATCGCGATCCGGTACGGATATACCAGATGGCAGACGGACATTCTGGTAGTCAGTGTGATCTTATTGATGATTTTATTCCAGATCTTCCAGACCATTGGAATGAAATTGGCGGATAAATCAGACCGGAGAAAATAAAAGCAGGTCACGTTTGGTTTCGAAAACTATGCGGAATCATGAAAATAGAAAGAAATAGAAAGAAGAGGAGAAAAATATTATGAAAAAGAGACTTTTAACAGGGATTTTGGCAGGAGCACTGGCAGTAAGCACATTTGCAGGCTGCGGAAGTGCAAAAGAAGAAAGCGGTAAGGAAACAGATCAGACAGCAGATACACAAAGTGCAGTAGCAGATGATGCTGAAGCAACAGCGGAAAAAAAGGGAACGATCAATATCGCTGCATCCGCCACACCGCATGCAGAGATCTTAGAGGCGGCAAAACCGATCCTTGAAAAAGAAGGATGGGATTTAAAGATTACCGTTTATGATGATTATGTATTGCCGAATGAGGCGGTGGAGAGCGGAGAAATGGACGCAAATTACTTCCAGCACGTACCGTATCTTGACAGCTTCAATGAAGAAAGAGGTACCCATCTCGTAGAAATCGGTAAGATCCATTATGAGCCGTTCGGAATCTATCCGGGAACTAAAAGCACTTTAGATGATATTGCAGAAGGCGATGTGATCGCGGTTCCGAATGACACCACAAACGAAGCAAGAGCACTTTTATTGCTGCAGGATAACGGAATCATTACGTTAAAAGCAGATGCGGGATTAGAGGCAACTGTCAATGACATTGAGGAAAATCCGTACAACGTTCAGATCGAAGAATTGGCAGCAGAGCAGGTGGCAAGAGTATCAGGAGAAGTCGCTTTCCTTGTACTGAATGGGAACTATGCGTTAGAAGCAGGTTATTCCGTAGGTCAGGATGCACTTGCATATGAAAAATCAGATTCCGAAGCAGCAAAAACTTATGTAAATGTAGTAGTTGTAAAAGAGGGAAATGAAGAAAACAAAGGTGTAAAGGCACTGGTTGACGTATTAAAATCCGATGAGATCAAGGATTACATCAACACCACTTATGACGGAGCAGTAATTCCGTTTGAAGAGTAAAAAATATGGTAAACGGTATGGCTTCCGGAGCGGTCAAGGGGTAGACGGCATATGTAGATTCCCACGTATGATCCGGCGGTATTCTGTCGGCGTACAGCCGTAGCTGCGTGAAAACAGTTCGGTGTAATAGCTTGAGTGGTTAAAGCCGCAGGAGGAGGCGATCTGTGTAATGTTAAGGTCTGTGGTTTCTAATAGCTGGCAGCTGACTTTCAGACGATAGTGGTTTAAAAATTCAATGGGTGACTGTTTCAAATAAAATTTAAAAATATTACAGCATTTACTGCGGCTCACATGACCGGATGCGGCAATGGCATCTAAGGTGAGCCGTTTGGTATAATTCTGATAGAGGAATGAGACCATTTCCCGCTGACCGAGAAGATCCTGCGGGGGCTGGTCTTTTTTTGTGTCGGTATGAAATTCAGGAAGACGGATCAGGCGGCTGAAAAGCAGATGCATCTTTCCAATGACGGCAAGCTCATAGCCCGGAGCACCGGTGTACTTTTCGGATTCCATTTCAAGGAGAGCCCGCTGGATTTCCATGTGAAAGGGATGAGTTTTGTCAAAATAGATAAATTCCACACCGGAATCCAGTATTGCAGGGTGCAGATACGATTCGTAGATCACGGTGTTTTGGGCAAAGAGAGCAGGGGAAAATACAATACAGAAAAAATCGCAGTCTTCGCCGTTGTGAGAATAACCGGAATGCATCTGCCTGGTATTGATAAAAAGGCAGTCGCCCTCTTTTAAGAGAAGTTCCTTCTCGTTGATGCGGTAATTCATGGTTCCGTGATCGATACGGATAAGTTCAAAGTCATCATGCCAGCGGGCAAGCGCCTGTTTCATAGAAAAAGACGAAAGCAATTATCATTTCTTAATGAAAAGAAAACAAAAAATTAAGAAAGGAAGCGGATGAATATGAAAAAAACG
Source organism: uncultured Roseburia sp. (assembly GCA_964388945.1). GTDB lineage: Bacteria > Bacillota > Clostridia > Lachnospirales > Lachnospiraceae > Roseburia_D. The sequence goes on along the minus strand of CAYMCM010000061.1, from coordinate 55 downwards.
GCTGACTTGAAAAAGTAAATTCCAGTGCAGAAGTAAATTCCACTGGTACTTTAAA
>CAYMCM010000060.1:0-13805 GCA_964388945.1 uncultured Roseburia sp. | reverse complement strand
TTCGCCTATCATTATCATAGAAGATCTTATTTACAGACTTTTCTTCATAGTCTCGGTATATAATACGCAGCCCTTACCCTTCCTCTATCTGCAATGCGTCCTCATCTATCACACCCAGTATACCTTTGGTGCCAAGGGTATGTATGATCTTTGCAAGTTCTATAATGCTTATTTGTTTTCCGGTTTCGTGCCAGTAAGTAAGGAGTCCCATAAATGCTGAGGTAATGTAAGTCACAATATATTCACTGTGCCTCGCATTTTCAACAGGTGCAAACACTTCGCAAAACATTTTTGTGGCTTCATTAAGAACCAGTGCCTGAAAATTGGGATCACCATTCTTCCCGATCAGCATAAACAGTTTGTCATCATATAAAGCGAACACATCCACCATCTTCTTGGAAATAATTTCAAAATTATTAAAACCGCCCGCTTTGAGGGTGCTTTGTATCCGTTCTCTAAGCTTCGCAATAATATCGTTTTCTGCCTGTATCAGCAAATCTTCCATATCGGTAAAATATACATAAAAAGTTCCTCTGTTGAGACCTGCTTTTTTCGTAATAGCACTGATCGTCACTTTATCAATTCCCGATACAGCGGCAAGTTCCCAAAATGCATCTATTATCAATTGTCTTGTTTTGGCAGTTTGTATGGGTTGTTTTTTGATTGATATATCCTCCTGAATTACCCAACAATATGCAGTTAATTGTTGGTTGATGAAAAGAAAAGTTTAGGATATAATCATACAACACGTTGTTGGATAAAGTCAGCCATATGGAAAAGGAGTGAGGATATGCCTGTTATTGAAGTGAATGGCCTTACAAAAGATTATGGTCATGGAAGAGGTATTTTTGATATTTCTCTTAATGTGGAAAAAGGTGTCTGCTATGGTTTTTTAGGACCCAATGGGGCCGGAAAAACTACCACAATAAGGCACTTGATGGGATTTTCAAAACCGCAGAGAGGAACTGCGGTGATAAGCGGCTGTGATTGCTGGAATCATGCGACAGAATTAAAAACACAGATCGGCTATCTGCCCGGTGAAATTGCATTTCCTAAGGGACTTACGGGAACAGAATTTTTAAATATGCAAATGAAAATGCGCGGGGTGACAGATGATACTTATTTAAAAGAGCTGCTGAAACGTTTTGAATTGGATCCGGCTATGAACGTAGATAAAATGAGTCTCGGTGTGCACCGTAAATTAGCAGTTGTTACAGCCTTTATTCATGATCCGTCTATTCTGATACTGGATGAACCAACTTCGGGACTTGATCCTGTTATGCAGCAGTGCTTTATTGATTTTATTCTTGCAGAGAAAAAGAGAGGAAAAACGATCCTGCTTTCTTCGCATATCTTTCACGAGGTAGACGCAACCTGCGATCGGATTTCAATTATCAAAGATGGCAAAATTGTTGCAGATTTTGTGGCTGACGAATTAAAAAAGCGAAGCAGTAAAATATACAGAGTTACTTTTGGAGATAAGGAGTCATTCGATAGATTTACATCTTTAAATTACACGTTCCATTCCAAGAATGAAAAAAAATGCGTGCAAGAGTTGTGATTCCGACGGAACAGATTAACAGATTGCTCTTAGATATATCGGAACTGAATGTGATGGATTTTCAGGAGATTGTATTTACCCTGGAAGACTATTTCATGGAATTTTATAAAAATGACCATGTATTTGAGGAGGTGCGATAATGAGCGATATTGTCATCAAAACAGAACACCTGACCAAGGACTATGGAAATGGACGTGGTATTTTTGATATTTCCCTTGAAGTGAAAAGAGGCGAAGTGTTTGGTTTTATTGGTACAAACGGTTCCGGTAAAACGACAACCATTCGTAACATGATGGGGTTTATCCGGCCGGATAGCGGAAGTGTATCGGTTCTCGGTATGGATGCATGGGAAAAATCCATTGATATTAAACCTTATGTGAGTTATGTACCGGGAGAGATCGCGTTTCCAAGGCTTGCAAGCGGGACAGAATTTTTAAAATTACAGGCGGATTATTTAGGTGTTACGGATTTTGATTATATGAACAAGCTGATAAAAATGTTTCAGCTTGATCCTACCGCAAATCTTAAGCGTATGTCGAAGGGAATGAAACAGAAAACAGCACTTGTTGCCGCACTTATGGGTGATCGTGAGATTTTAGTTTTAGATGAACCGACAACAGGACTTGATCCGTTAATGCGGGAAGTATTCCTTGCCCTCATTCGTGAAGAGAAAGCCAAAGGCAAGACCATATTTATGTCAAGCCATATTTTTGAAGAAATCGAAGATGTCTGTGACAGAGCAGCTATCATAAAAGACGGAAAGCTGATCGATCTGATCGATGTTTATGCACTGCGCCATGAAAAGAACAAACGCTTTGCGGCAGTGTTTGAAAATGCAGAGGATACGCAGAGGTTTGTCGGAGAATGCAGCTATGCGCACTGCAAGGAAGATGGCAGTCAGTGTGAGATAAAAATTGATATTGCGGATGTAGGACGGTTGATAAAATATCTGACAAAATTTAAGCTGCTTTCTCTGTCGGAGGAACATGAAACACTGGAAAGTCGTTTTAAGAGCACATTTGCGAAGGGAGAATAATGAAATGAAAATAAAAACTGCAAGGTTCTTTTCGGGACCGTTGATGAAACAGAATATAAAATCGAACTGGGTGCTTACAGTTGTGATCTGTATTGTACTTTGCATGATGACTACGGTTGTCAGCTTTGCAATGAATATGATCGGCGGTGAAAGCAGCATGACCGATGAAAAAAAAGAAGCACAGGAAGAGTTTTATACCCATTTATTTGCGATCGCTTCTTATAATCAAATGGCGAATGCGGAACTTTCGGCAGAAGATTTTATGTCAGCAGAGGACAGATCTGTTTATGATACCGTGTTTGATTTGATGAATCAGAGTTCAGAGGATGCTGATTTTAGTTCGGAACAATTCTCTTCGGCGATTGAGATGTTAAAAGATGAAAATGGATCGGTCAGCAGTTATGTGGAACAATTTGAATATGTCTATGCATTGAGCAATGAAAAAGGTGTATTTAGTGGTGACGATCTGACGATTGATGATATGTTAGAAACTATGCTTGCAGCTATGGTTTTTCCTTGCATCACTGCTTGGTATGTTCGGTGCTGAGGATATGGTAAATATGGGAATGGGTGTTGAAGAGCTTGGCATATTCAATAAACTCACACTTGTGGGACTGTATGATGTACAGGCGCTTTCCACTGTGGGCAGTGCGGAGGTTGACTATTCCTTCGTTTGGAAACTCTGTATTCTTGCAGGAGTTGCGATCGTTACCTATACCATTGGAAATATCAGCTTCCAAAAGAAGGATTTACCATTGTAATGCAATGGTCTCGATTTTCTTTACCATTGCCCCATTCGGGGATAGATGTGTTATTATCTGTTTAAACAATTAAACGAAAGGAAGGAATTTAACATGGATATTATGGAAATCATGGAACAAAGACATAGCGTAAGACAGTATACGGAGCAGAAAATAGAGGCTGAGAAAAGAAGTATATTGAACGAGCTTGCGGCGGAGATCAACAAGGAGAGTGGGCTTCATATACAAATGTTCTATGATGAACCGGACTGCTTTGATTCTCTTATGGCGCATTATGGAAAGTTTAAAAATGTATCTGATTATATTGCGATCGTGGGAAACAAACAGGATGAGGAAAAGGCTGGCTACTATGGCGAGAAGCTGGTATTAGAGTGTCAGGAACTTGGGATCAATTCGTGCTGGGTGGCTCTGACGCATGGAAAGACAAAAGCGAAATTAGACAAAGGCGAGAAGTTACTGATCGTAATAGCGATCGGATATGGTGAGAATCAGGGAGTTTCGCATCCGAGTAAGTCGATCGAAGAACTCAGCAAAGCGGACGATAAGCCGGAATGGTTTTTAAAAGGAATGAAGGCGGCGTGCCTTGCTCCAACAGCTATGAATCAGCAGAAGTTCTTTTTTGAATTAAAAGACGGAACGGTTACTGCGAAAGCGTTGAAAGGATTTTATGCGAAGATAGATTTAGGCATTGTGAAATATCATTTCGAAATCGCATCGGGACATGGAGTAAAGTAAAAAAATGCATGTGAAAAAGGAGATCGAGGAATTAGCGGAAGACTTTAAGCGCTGTCAGAAAATACTGACTGCCATTGGAGATGTAAACAGACAGCATATGATTTTGGAAATGATGAAGATGGGCGATTGCTCAGGTGTGCGCGTAAATGAAATTACGAAAAGCACAAATCTTTCAAGACCTGCGGTATCGCATCATCTGCAAATTTTAAAAGATGCAGGGATATTGAAAATGCGCAGGGAAGGGACAAAAAACTATTATTATTTTGACCCTGACATGGAGAGCTTTGAACTGCTTGCGGATGTGCTGAAAAGAACCGTGCAGATAACGGCAGATCTTCCGGATAGGAGCGGCGATGGAGATTAGAATAATTCAGACAGGATATACACTGGTATCAAGTGCGGTTCCAGATCGGGCAGCACATAAGAGTAAACTTGCATATACCAGATTGTTTCAAACGAAAAAGAGCAGGATCAAAGTTCCTGTAAAGTGCTATTATGTTACAGTTGGGAAACATAGATTTTTGATTGATGCGGGCTGGAGTAAAGAAGTTGTAAAACATCCAATAAAGCATCTTGGTTATGGTCTGTATTATGCCAGTGAACCGGTAATGAAGAGCGGGGAGGCAGCAGTAAACCAGCTCAAAGGGGATCAGATCGACTGTATTCTTATGACACATTTAGATTGTGACCATATATCCGGAATCATTGATTTCCCGGACGCAGAAAAATGGTGTTCCAAAGAAGAGTATGACGCGGCGTGTGCGAAGCGCCTCAGATATGGAAAATTGGTAAAAGGGAATAATTTCAAATATATTGATTTTACAGAAGATGTACAGGCACCTTTTGGCAGATCGGCAGACGTTTTTGGAGATGGCAGTGTCACAGCTTACTTTACGCCGACGCATTCGGCAGGAAGTGTGATATACAAGATCACGGAAGGAAAGAAATATTTCCTGGTAGTAGGAGATAATGGTTATATGAACAGATCCTGGGAAGAAAATGTGATACCGGGTCCTCTTTATCATGAAGAAAATATGCGGAAATGTTTGAAATGGATAAAAGAAAAGAGCAGACAGGAGGAATGTCTGGGTATTTTGTGTGCGCATAATCCGGACTGATCAAAACCTTTTGTTTTTTTGCGGTGTCGGCTCTGATTGACGCAGTTTTTGCAAATTGCTATAATAGCACCATGAGCACAAAGGAGAGAAGAGCATGGCATTTGCACATTTACACGTTCATACAGAGTACAGTCTTTTGGACGGTTCGAATAAAATAGAAGAGTATGTGGCACGGGTAAAAGAACTTGGCATGACAGCGGCGGCGATCACGGATCATGGTGTCATGTATGGTGTTATTGATTTTTACAAGGCAGCAAACGCAGCGGGGATCAATCCGATCCTCGGCTGCGAAGTTTATGTTGCGCCAAATTCCAGATTTGACCGCGAAAAGGTAAGCGGAGAGGATCGGTATTATCATCTGGTTCTGTTAGCTGAAAATAACACGGGTTACAACAATCTAATGAAGATCGTCTCCAAGGGTTTTGTGGACGGCTACTATTATAAACCGCGTGTGGACATGGAGGTGTTAAATACCTATCATGAAGGGATCATTGCGCTGAGTGCCTGCCTTGCCGGGGAGGTACAAAAGAATCTCGCACGCGGGATGTATGAGGAAGCCAAAACAGCAGCGGAAAAATATGAAAACTGTTTTGGAAAGGGCAATTTCTTTTTGGAATTGCAGGATCACGGCATACCGGAACAGCGTCTGGTGAACCAGCAGCTGCTCCGTTTAAGTCAGGATACCGGAATCGAACTGGTGGCAACGAATGATGTGCACTACACCTATGCAGGGGATGCCGAGGCACATGATATCCTGCTTTGTATCCAGACCGGAAAGAAACTCGCCGATGAAGACCGTATGCGTTATGAGGGCGGACAGTATTATGTAAAATCCGAAGAAGAGATGAAGGCATTGTTTCCGTATGCAGTCCAGGCACTGGAAAATACGCAGAAGATCGCAGACCGCTGTCATGTAGAGATCGAGTTCGGAAATACAAAGCTGCCGCATTTTGATGTGCCGGAAGGCTATACGACATGGACTTACCTAAATAAGCTCTGTTATGACGGACTTAAAGAAAAATATCCGAAGGAACAGGCGGAGGAATTGCGTCCGCGTCTGGAATATGAGCTTTCTGTGATCAAAGAGATGGGTTATATTGAATACTTCCTGATCGTATGGGATTATATCAATTTTGCACGGACACACGGGATTCCGGTCGGACCGGGACGAGGCAGTGCCGCCGGAAGTCTGGTATCTTATACAACAGGCATCACCAATATCGAACCGGTGCGTTACGGACTGATCTTTGAGCGTTTCTTAAACCCGGAACGTGTTTCCATGCCAGATATTGACGTGGATTTCTGCTATAACCGCAGACAGGAAGTGATAGATTATGTTATTCAAAAATACGGCAAGGACTGTGTGACGCAGATCGTGACGTTCGGTACGCTTGCAGCGCGCGGTGTGATCCGTGATGTCGGGCGTGTCATGGATCTTCCGTATGCCTATGTGGATAATATCGCAAAAAGCATTCCAAACGAACTTGGGATCACGATCGAAAAGGCGCTGGTAAAAAATCCGGAGCTTCGCACGCTGTATCAGACCGATGCACAGGTGAAGAAGCTGATCGATATGTCGAAACGCTTAGAGGGACTGCCGCGCCATACATCCATGCATGCGGCGGGTGTGGTTATCTCGGAAAAGCCGATGGACGAGTATGTGCCGCTTTCCCGCGGATCGGACGGTATGATCACGACACAGTTCACGATGACGACGATAGAGGAACTCGGACTTTTAAAGATGGACTTTTTGGGACTGCGCACGCTCACGGTCATTGATGACGCAGTAAAAATGGTCAAAAAGAGCAAGGGAGTAGAGATCGACATAGATCATATTGATTATGATGATAAAGAGGTTTTAGCGTCACTCGGCACTGGAAGGACAGAGGGTGTGTTCCAGCTTGAAAGTGCCGGAATGAAGAATTTCATGAAGGAGTTGAAGCCGGAGAGCTTAGAGGACGTTATCGCAGGAATTTCACTTTACCGTCCGGGACCTATGGATTTCATCCCGGCGTATATCCGTGGAAAAAATAACGCGGCAACGATCACCTACGACTGTCCGCAGCTTGAGCCGATCCTTGCGCCGACCTACGGCTGTATCGTTTATCAGGAACAGGTTATGCAGATCGTTCGTGATCTTGCGGGCTACACCTGGGGACGAAGTGATCTGGTGCGCCGCGCTATGTCAAAGAAAAAGACCAAGGTCATGGAGGCAGAGCGGCAGAACTTTGTATATGGAAACAAAGAAGAAGGTGTTCCGGGCTGTGTGGCAAACGGTATTGACGAGAAGGTCGCGAACAAGATCTATGACGAAATGATCGATTTCGCGAAATATGCGTTTAACAAGTCGCATGCGGCGGCTTATGCGGTGGTATCTTATCAGACCGCATATTTAAAATATTACTATCCGGTGGAATTTATGGCGGCGCTCATGACGTCTGTTCTTGATAATTCCACAAAAGTTTCGGAATATATCTTAACCTGCCGCAGAATGGGCATTAAGATCCTGCCGCCGGATATCAATGAAGGGGAGAGCGGTTTTTCCGTATCGGGAAATTCGATCCGCTATGGGCTTTCCGCGATCAAGAGTGTGGGACGTCCGGTCATCGAGGCGATCATCGAGGAACGCAAAGAGCGCGGGGTGTTTACCACGCTAAACGATTTCATCACCAGAATGGCGGGAAAAGATGTCAACAAACGCAGTATTGAGAATTTTATCAAAGCCGGTGCGCTCGATTGCCTTGAGGGAACGAGAAAACAACTGCTTATGATCTATTCGTCGGTGCTTGATGCGGTCAATCAGGAGAAAAAGAATTCCATGGCAGGTCAGATGACGCTGTTCGATCTGGCACCGGAGGAAGACAAGGCAGATTTTGAATTGAAACTGCCGGATGTGGGAGAATATCCGAAAGAAGAACTGCTTGCGTTTGAAAAGGAAGTGCTCGGCGTGTATATCAGCGGTCATCCGTTGGAAGCATATGAAGAAAAGTGGCGGAAAAATATATCGGCGGTCACTTCAGATTTTATGCTGGATGAGGAAACCGGAGCAACGAAGATACATGATGGAGAAAAAGCCGTGATCGGAGGTATGGTCACTGCAAAGACGATCAAATACACAAAGACCAATCAGGTTATGGCATTTTTTACGATCGAAGATCTGGTCGGAACTGTGGAAGTTATCATTTTTCCTCGTGATTATGAAAAATATCACACATATCTCGAGGAAGATGCAAAGATCTTTGTGACCGGAAGAGCCAATGTGGAAGAAGAAAAAAACGGTAAGCTGATCTGTGAAAAGATCATCGGTTTTGATGATGGCAAAAAAGAACTCTGGCTGCAGTTTCCTGACATGGCATCCTATCAGGAAAAAGAAGCACAGCTTTTTAGCATGCTTAGCGGTTCCGATGGCAGGGATGAGGTTGTGATCTATCTTGCCGCCGAGAAACGGATGAAACGTCTGCCCAAGAGCAGAAGTATCCGTGTGGAATCCCAGTTGATCCATGCGCTCGGTGGATTTTTAGGCGAAAATAATGTAAAAGTCGTTGAAAAGTCTATTGAAAACAGATAAGAAAACATCTAAAATGGAAGAAGTCGATGATTTAATTGAATAACAGGAGGGTTTTTACAATGGGAAAAGAGATAAAGACGATCGGTGTACTTACAAGCGGCGGTGATGCACCGGGAATGAATGCGGCGATACGTGCCGTTGTCCGTGAAGCACTTTCAAAAGGTCTTTCCGTAAAGGGGATCAAAAGGGGGTATGCCGGACTGCTTCAGGAAGAGATCGTAGATATGGATGCAAGAAGTGTATCTGATATTATTGAGCGCGGCGGTACGATTTTGCAGACAGCCCGCTGTACGGAGTTTACGACAGCAGAAGGTCAGAAAAAAGGTGCGGATATCTGCAAAAAGCATGGTATTGACGGCGTGATCGTGATCGGCGGTGACGGTTCCTTTCAGGGAGCACAGAAGTTAGCGGCACTTGGCATCAACACGATCGGTCTGCCGGGAACGATCGATCTCGATATAGCGTGTACCGATTACACGATCGGATTTGACACCGCGGTAAACACGGCAATGGAAGCCATTGACAAAGTGCGCGATACCTCGACTTCACATGAGAGATGTTCGATCATCGAAGTTATGGGACGCGGCGCAGGTTATATTGCACTGTGGTGCGGTATTGCAAACGGAGCGGAGGATATCCTGCTTCCGGAAAAATATGACCATGATGAGCAGAAACTCATTCAGAATATTATTGAGTGCAGAAAGCGCGGGAAACAGCATCATATCATTATCAATGCGGAAGGCATCGGCCATTCGACGAGTATGGCAAAGCGCATTGAGGAGGCGACTGGGATCGAGACGAGGGCAACGATTCTCGGACATATGCAGCGTGGAGGAAGTCCGACCTGCAAGGATCGTGTCTATGCATCCACGATGGGATGTTATGCGGTCGATCTGCTCTGTCAGGGCAAATCTAATCGCGTAGTGGCATACAAGAAAGGTGAGTTTGTGGATTATGACATTGATGAGGCTCTTGCAATGAAAAAATCCATTCCGGAATATCAGTATGAGATCTGCCGCAATCTGTCGATTTAGGAGAGGCTGATCGAAAAACAAAAAGACGGACAGGAAAGTGCGTATCCTTGCATTTTCCTGTTTTTGTCATGGCAATGAGGAAGGATAAAAGATGATTACAAGTACAGCAAATAAACAGATCAGGGAACTGGCACAGCTTATCAAAAAACCGAAGGCACGCAGGGAGCAGAAAGTCTTTGTGGTGGAAGGAATCCGTATGTTTGCGGAGGCACCGAAGGATCAGATACAGGCGGTCTATGCCTCGGAGAGTTTTTTAAACGATCCGGAACATGCAGCGTGTCTAAGCGGATACAGCTATGAGGAAGTATCCGATTCGGTCTTTGCCTCAGTCAGCGATACAAAGACGCCGCAGGGGATCTTGTGCGTGGTGCGTATGCCGGAATACCGGAAGGAGGAGTTCTTTTCGGAGAAAAATGGCCTGTATCTGGTACTTGAAAACATTCAGGATCCCGGCAATCTCGGAACGATGTTTCGAACCGGAGAGGGCGCGGGCGTATCAGGTGTCATTTTAAGCCGTGACACGGTGGATCTGTTCAATCCGAAAACGATCCGTTCTACGATGGGCAGTATTTACCGGGTACCGTTTCTGATCGCAGATGATCTTGGTGTGATGATAAAGGAAATGAAAGAATGCGGGATACACACCTATGCGGCACATTTAAAAGGAACGGCGGCATATGATCGCTTTTCTTATCAGGAAAGTGCAGCATTTCTGATCGGAAATGAGGGGAATGGACTCAGTGAAGAGACAGCGGCACTTGCGGATACCTATGTGCGCATTCCGATGGCAGGAAAAGTGGAATCGTTAAATGCAGCAATGGCGTCCGGCATACTGCTTTATGAAGCGGCAAGACAGCGGCGTGCGGACATGGAATAAAAAAGAGCAGCAGAAAGGAAGAAAACGATGTTCCGTTTATGGGCAAAAGAATTTAAAGATAATCATATGATGCGGGATACCGTGATCTGCGATGACACGGAAGACACAAGGACACACAAGGTATTTCGGGCACTTGAAGCGGTGTGCTATGAATTTGATCTTGGGAAACCGCTCTGGCTGGATGCGACTGTTGAGGAATTTAAGCGTCATGCGAAGACCAGATTTTATCAGGACAATTTTATAGAAGAGATCGGATTTGATTATCTGGAGATCCATGTGATCGAGGAGGATTAGGGGCAGACATTTTCCGGAAAGTATGATATGATAAAAGAAGCAATAACCGGAAAGAAGGGAAAAAAATGGATATGCCGGACAATCTGAATGAAGGAATTGACAGTTGGAACACAGTCATGCTTTTGTATCATTCGGCATTAAAGGAAGTCGGCACGAAGCTGGAGATCTTAAATGATGAATTTCAGCATGTGCATCAGTATAATCCGATCGAATATATAAAATCAAGAGTCAAGACGCCGGAAAGTATTGTAAAAAAACTGCGGCGGTATGGTTATGAAAGTACCATAGAAAATATGGTAAACTATGTCAATGACATTGCGGGCATCCGTATCGTCTGTTCATTTACTACCGATATCTACCGTATGGCAGATATGATCGGAAAACAGAACGATCTTACCGTGGTGTGGGTCAAAGACTACTTCAAGAATCCAAAGGACAGCGGATATAAAAGTTATCATATGCTGGTGACGGTTCCGATCTTTTTGTCGGATCGTGTGGTGGACACGAAGGTGGAGATCCAGATACGAACTATCGCGATGGATTTCTGGGCTAGTCTCGAACATAAGATTTATTATAAATTTGAGGGACATGCACCGGATTATATCAGTGAAGACTTAAAAGAATGTGCAGATATTGTCTCCATGCTGGATGCCAAGATGCTTTCGTTGAACAAGGCGATCTTAGAAGCGAAAAAAGCGGACGGTGACGGTGAAACACAAAAAAAGAATATACAAGAAGACGAATCGGAAGAATAGAGCAAAAAAGCAGATGACCATATGTGCCACCTGCTTTTTTATGCAAACGAGAGAAGATCAGCATTCTTCCGGTTCCGGATAATCTACACCAAAGGTTTCTACAGTCACTTTTTTCATGACCTGCGGAGTCATCGGACGGTCGCTGTAATCAACCGGGGTCTCGGCAATACGGTTGACGGTTTCCATTCCTTCTGTGATCTTTCCGAATGCGGCATAAGCACCGTCTAAGTGCGGAGCGTCTTTGTGCATGATAAAGAACTGGGAACCTGCGGAGTCCGGATTCATGGATCTTGCCATGGATAAAACGCCTGCGGTGTGTTTCAATTCATTGTCAAAGCCATTCTGTGCAAATTCACCATAGATGCCGTAGCCCGGACCACCCATGCCGGTGCCTTCCGGATCGCCGCCCTGGATCATGAAGCCTTCGATCACGCGGTGGAAGATCAGGCCGTCATAAAAGCCCTTGTTGATCAGGGTGATAAAGTTATTTACGGTGTTCGGGGCGATTTCCGGATATAATTCTGCTTTCATGATATCGCCGTCTTCCATTTCAAAAGTAACAACTGGATTCTGTGCCATTTTATTTTCCTTCTTTCTTCCTTATTTCCTTTTTCAGATAGCTTTCATTGTAACGAAAAAGTGTGGGATTGTAAAGCATGGGAAAAATAAATATAATAAAGCAGTAAAAAAAGTAGGAGGAAATACCGGTGGCTTTAAAATTTGTGATCGCATGGGAAGAGGAATTAAAAAAAGAAGGAAACGTGGATTTAGAGCTTTCCGGATTGCTAGATGGTTTACATAAATATGGAGCGGAAGCGTTTCTGATCCCGGCCGATTATGCGGGGGAAAAGGATCTTGCTCAGATTTTAAATGAAAACTGCTTAAATCCGGAGGAAGGACTGGTACTTGCCGCGAGAGATGCATCGCTTGCGCAGGCAGAGGGACTTCCTATCGCGACAGCAGCTTTTTTACATCCGGCATTCCAAGGAGAGAGTCTTTTAGCGGCGCAGATTCTGGTGGAAGGATTTGAGGAAGTGGATTTTTACTTTCTGGAGCGGATCTACAATCGGAAGCATCATATTCCGTGGCGGGTCATTGATACAAAACGCTGTTATCTGCGTGAGATGCAAGAAGAAGATCTGGACGCGCTGTATGAGCTGTATGCGGGAAAAGACATGACAAAATACATAGAGCCGCTTTATGCAGACCGAGCAAAAGAGGCGGAGTATATGCGTGCCTATATCGCAAACCAGTATTATTATTACGGATACGGTATGTGGGTTGTGATCGAGCAGGCGACCGGAAAGCTGATCGGAAGAGCTGGGCTTGATAACCGAAAGATACATGATGAGATCGAATTAGAGATGGGGTATGCCGTTGCCGCGGATCATCACAGACAGGGCTATGCAACGGAGATCTGCCTTGCGATTATAAGTTATGCAGAAGAGTTTTTGGAATTTCCGCGGATCAACTGTCTGGTGGATCAAGAAAACGAGGCATCGGTGCAGCTCCTTTTGAAGCTCGGATTCTCATGGAAAGAAGAAATTTTGACCGATGGAGAATGGATGCAGCGCTATGTATACACATTTTAGCCGGAATAAAGAGACTTCCTTTGGCATATATTTTCGGTAAAGGGGGACTTGGCAATGGAAAAATCAAAAACAGCATTTCTGATCGTAAAGGTGCTTTTTGCCATGTATATCGTTACAGGGCTGATACTGTTAGCGCTTACGGCACTGCTTTATAAATTTGATATCGGAGAAAATGTGATCAATCTGGGTGTGATAGCGATTTACATAATTTCTGGATTTCTGGGTGGATTTATTCTCGGAAAAATAAAAAAGACCAGAAAATTTGTATGGGGTATGGTAATCGGCGGGCTGTATTTTCTGATCCTTTTTGCGGCATCGGTGCTGTTTGAAAAAGGGCTTGGAAATGATCCGGCACACTTCGCGACGACCTTTGTTCTGTGCGTGGCATCCGGTATGGCAGGCGGAATGCTCGGTTAAAGAGCTGACTTGAAAAAGTAAATTCCAGTGCAGAAGTAAATTCCACTGGTACTTTAA
>CAYMCM010000059.1:0-14038 GCA_964388945.1 uncultured Roseburia sp. | reverse complement strand
TGCAATTCCCTACCGGTGGTAAAGCCCACGAGCCGCAAGGCATGATTCGGTGTAATTCCGAAGCCGACAGTACAGTCTGGATGAAAGAAGATAAGGATAGATGTATTTCGTTATTTGAAATATGCGATATATGCGATGGAAGATGCTCTGAGATGATATTATCATTTCAGAGTTTTTTTATTTTGACAGTAAAGCAGGCAGTTTCAAATAAGAAAAAAATGGTGCTCTGGAGAGAAGATCTTCGGGGCACTTTCTGTTATGGCAACGAGGAAAATGGAGGTTATATGACAACAGATGAATCATATATGAAAATGGCACTAAAGCTGGCGGAATGTGGGATAGGTGCGGTGAATCCGAATCCGCTGGTAGGCGCGGTGATCGTAAAGGATGGCAGAGTGATCGGGAAAGGATGGCATGCGAAATACGGTGGACTGCATGCGGAACGCAATGCACTGGCAGACTGTAAGGAGAGCCCGAAGGGAGCAACGATCTATGTGACGCTTGAACCGTGCTGTCATTATGGCAAGACACCGCCCTGCACCGAAGCAATCTTACAAAGCGGTATTAGACGGGTGGTAACAGGATCGGCTGATCCCAATCCGATGGTGGCGGGTAAGGGCATAAAGATTCTGCAGGATGCCGGACTGACCGTGGATACAGGCGTTTTAAAAGAAGAATGTGATGCGTTAAATGCGGTATTTTTTCATTACATAAAGGAAAAAACGCCATACGTAGTGATGAAATATGCAATGACGCTCGATGGGAAGATTGCCACAGCGTCCGGAGCTTCAAAGTGGATAACCGGAGAGGAAGCAAGAGAAAATGTGCAAAACGACAGGAACCGTTATATGGCGATCATGGCAGGAGTAGGGACGGTGCTTGCGGATGATCCAAAGCTGACCTGCCGGATACCGGGCGGAAGAAATCCGATCCGCATCATCTGTGACAGCAAACTTCATACTCCGTTCAAAAGTAATGTGGTGGCAGCGGCAGATGAAGGAAAGACGATTCTTGCAACGGCATGTACGGATGAGGAAAAGATAAGACCGTATCTGGAAGCGGGCTGTGAAGTCCTTACGATTCCGGAAAAAGAGGGGCATATTGATTTGAATGTGCTGATGCGGTTACTCGGAGAAAAAGGCATAGACAGTATTCTTTTGGAAGGCGGCGGAACATTAAACTATTCTGCACTAAAGCAGGGGATTGTACATAAGGTACAGGCATACATTGCACCGAAGCTGTTTGGCGGAGCAGATGCAAAAAGCCCGGTAGAGGGATGCGGCGTTATACTTCCGGCGGATGGCTTTTTGATCTTACATCCGACGATTCGTAAAATCGGAGCGGATATTCTGATAGAAGGTGAGGTTGGTGATTCGTGTTTACGGGATTGATTGAAGAGATCGGAACGATTGAGGCAGTAAAAAGAGGGGCGAGATCGGCGGTACTCGTTGTCCGGGGAGACAAAATCTTTTCGGATCTGAAAGTAGGAGACAGTGTTTCCACAAACGGCGTCTGCCTGACTGCAACAGCGATAAACGGAAAAACATTTTCGGCAGATGTGATGAATGAAACCCTTTCGCGCTCTGGGCTTGGAAAACTGTGGTCTGGCAGTCATGTGAACCTTGAGCGCGCGATGGCGGCAGACGGACGTTTTGGCGGTCATATGATGGCAGGGCATGTGGACGGTACCGGAAAGATCATCCATATCAGACGGGATGACAACGCAATCTGGTATACCATTTCTGCTTCCGCAGAGATCATGCGCTACATTGTGGAAAAAGGCTCGGTCGCGATTGATGGGATCAGTCTTACCGTGGCAGCCGCGGGGCGTGAAGATTTTTCAGTTTCTGTGATCCCCCACACGGCGCAGGAGACGACGCTGGCAGAAAAAAAGATCGGGGATGCGGTCAATCTGGAAAATGATATAGTGGGAAAATATATTGAAAAATTTGTATCAAAAAAAAGCGGTATAGATGAAGCATTTTTACAGCGTTATGGATTTTAAAAGTTAAGAGCAGGAGGAAAAAGATGTTTGAATTTAACACGGTTCCGGAGGCACTAGAGGCACTCCGCAAGGGAAAAGTAATACTGGTAACGGATGATGAGGATAGAGAAAACGAGGGTGATTTTATCTGCGCGGCGGAGTTTGCAACGACAGAAAACGTAAACTTTATGGCAACCTACGGCAAAGGACTGATCTGTATGCCGATGGGAGAAAAAATCTGTAAAAAGCTGCAGCTTCCGCAGATGGTAGAGAACAACACGGATAATCATGAGACGGCATTTACTGTATCGGTGGATCATAAAGATACCACAACCGGAATTTCCGCTGAGGAACGCGGATTAACCGCAAGAAAAGTGGTTTCAGAGGATGCGAAGCCGGAGGATTTCAGACGGCCGGGACATATGTTTCCGCTTCTGGCAAAGGAAAAGGGTGTGCTTGAGCGTAATGGCCATACCGAAGCAACGGTGGATCTGATGCGGCTGGCAGGCTTAAAAGAATGCGGACTCTGCTGTGAGATCATGGGAGATGACGGGCGGATGCTCCGCACGCCGAAGCTGATCGAACTGGCGGAGAAATGGGACATCTGCTTTATCACAATAAAGGCGATCCAGGAGTACCGCAAAAGACATGAAAAGTTAGTCGAGTGTGTGGCAAGTCCGCTGCTCCCGACAGAATATGGAGAGTTTCGTGCATACGGTTACC
Organism: uncultured Roseburia sp.; assembly: GCA_964388945.1. Classification (GTDB taxonomy): domain Bacteria; phylum Bacillota; class Clostridia; order Lachnospirales; family Lachnospiraceae; genus Roseburia_D. The sequence goes on along the minus strand of CAYMCM010000059.1, from coordinate 11,331 downwards.
GCAACCTGTTAAACGGCGAACATCATGTGGCACTTGTAAAAGGCAATATCGGTGACGGAGAGAATGTGCTGTGCCGGGTGCATTCTGAATGCCTGACCGGGGATGTGTTCCATTCTGCGCGCTGCGACTGCGGGCAGCAGTTAGATCAGGCAATGCGGCAGATCGAAGCGGAAGGCAGGGGGATCTTACTCTACATGCGGCAGGAAGGCAGAGGAATCGGACTTTTAAATAAATTAAAGGCATATGAACTGCAGAGCGAAGGCATGGATACCGTGGAAGCCAATCTGGCACTGGGCTTTTCGGAAGATATGCGGGAATATTACATCGGGGCACAGATTTTACAGGATCTCGGTGTAAAGACGCTCCGTCTGCTGACAAATAATCCGGATAAAGTCTATCAGCTTTCCGATTTTGGAATGGAGATCAAAGAGCGTGTTCCGATCGAGATTCCGGCAAACCGTTATGACAGATTTTATCTGCTGACTAAAAAGAAACGCATGGGACATCTGTTAGACATCCGGGAGGCAGAATAGACAAAGCGAAAATAGAAAATAGTAAATAGAAAAAGGAGAATAAAAATGAAAACTTTAGAAGGAAAATTAGTAGCTGGAAATGAAGGAAAGGATATGCGTATCGGAATTGTGGCATCCCGATTCAATGAATTTATCACAACAAAGCTTTTGGGAGGAGCAACCGATGCTCTGCTTCGCCACGGTGTAAAGGATGACGATATCACGGTCGCATGGGTACCGGGAGCCTTTGAGATTCCGCTGATTGCTGAAAAAATGGCACAGAGCAAAAAATATGATGCGGTTATCTGTGTAGGTGCGGTCATCCGAGGGAATACATCACATTATGATTATGTGTGCAGTGAAGTGTCAAAAGGGATCGCAAGCGTATCTTTACAGAGCGGTGTGCCGGTAATGTTCGGTGTGCTGACGACCGAAAATATTGAGCAGACGATCGAGCGTGCCGGAACAAAGGCTGGAAACAAGGGCTTTGACTGTGCGGTCAGCGCGATCGAGATGGTTAATCTGATCCGTGAAATGGAAAAATAAGACGAAGATAATGAAAGTCGGAAAATGTTGATTTTTTACGAATGAATCACAAAATAAGGTGTGTTAAACTAAATTTAGAGACAGACTTTCCTGCGATTTGGTTTAAGAAGCGGAAATTTGTCGGATCTTCGGGGAATGAGTATGCGGTCACTGAGGATGGAGTATAAATAGATAAGCAGAGGATCAGCATAAAAAAGAACTGCGGCAGGCATCAGAGGGGAAGCCTGCCGCAGTTCTTTTGGTATGGGCAACAAAAATGATGATAATTTTTGTGAAATATCAATAAAAATTTTTTGTTTTTATAGTAAAACTAAGTGAAGTGTGCTAAACTTGATGTTAGTGGATTAAGTGTACCAATAAAAAATAGCAAGGAGAGGGATATTCAATGGGAAAACAACAACCGGAGAGCACATTTGAGATGCTCTGTAACATAATAGACAAATTTGCCCCATGTATGAATGATTATCTGTATGCGTATGACATCACAAATGATGTTTATTATATTTCAGAGAAAGCAATGGAGCGTTTCGCACTGCCGTCCAATCTGTTTCGAGATGTGGTGGAGGCGCATAATGCATTCGTCTATGCGGATGATGTTGAGATGCTTTCTGCAGAACTGCAAAAGATGTTGCGAGGGGAAAAAGAATCACATAACATCAAGTATCGCTGGATTGGAAAAGATGGTCAGCCGATCTGGATCAACTGCAGGGGATGCATTTATATACTGGGAGAAAAGAAAGAGACATTTATGCTTGGCTGTATTAATGAGATTGGGGCGAGACAGGCGGCGGACAATGTCAGTAATCTGCTGGGGGAAGAAGCGTTTAAAGAGCAGATGCAGCAGTATAGCAGGTCGCAGGAAAAGGGGTATATTCTGCGGATCGGAATCGATGATCTAAAGGACATTAATGAACATTTCGGAATCGAATATGGGGATTATGTCCTGCGTGTACTGGCAGACTGTATGAAGGATGCGGCGCATCCGGGACAGAAGATGTACCGGATGCTTGGAGATGAGTTTATCATAGTGGATGATGCAGGCAGAACGGTAGAGGATGCGGTGAGCGTTTACAATGCGATCTGCCGCGCACTTGAGGCTGCGATCGAAAAAGACCGTTATAAAGCGGTGTATACGATTTCCGGCGGAATCATTATGAGTGATGACATCAAAGAGCGGGATTACACAGCAATGATGAAGATTTCACAGTTTGCACTCAGCGAAGCAAAGAATAACGGCAAGAATCAGGTTTATCTGTTTGTGGAAGAAGATTACAGAAAATTTATGCGGAGGAGAGAGATCTTGCGGGCAGTCCGTCAGGCTGTGGCAGAGGATTTCAAAGGATTTGAACTCTATTTCCAGCCGATCATGCGTGCAGATGGGGAAGTGCTGTTTGCGGCGGAAACACTGCTTCGGTTTCATATGTCTGAGCAGGAGATGGTTTCACCGGCAGAGTTTATTCCGGTGCTGGAAGAGAGCGGACTTATTATTCCGGTCGGTAAATGGATACTTAGAAATGCACTGCTCATGTGCCGGGAGTGCCAGAAGGTGATGCCGGATTTCAAGATCAGCGTAAATATTTCCTATATCCAGATCTTGAAAAGCCAGATTTTAGAGGAGATCGTTCACAGCATTGAGGAGACGGAAGTGAAGCCTTCCAGTGTGATCACAGAGCTGACCGAGAGCGGTGGCGTCGGAAATACGGCAATGATTCAGGAACTGTGGGATAAATTAAAAGAATACGGTGTATGTGTAGCACTGGATGATTTCGGAACGGGTTATTCCAACCTGGAGAATATCGGAAGCATGGCACCGAATATCGTAAAACTTGACCGCAGCTTTACCATAAAGGCACTGGAACATGATTATGAGAATCAGCTCATGCTGTGTATTATACGCATGGTTCACAGCATCGGTCTGAAGATCTGTGTGGAGGGTGTTGAGACAGCGGAGGAGCTTGCGCGCATCTTGATACTTGGGCCGGATTTCATTCAGGGATTCTATTACGGCAGACCGTGTCCGCGGGAAGAATTTTTGAAAAAATTTATAAATGGTTAAACTGGACTGTATAAAAATGTAAAAACTGGTTCTTTTCATAATGCCAATTTAAATTATAATACCATCATAGGCTAGCAAATAAGAAAAATCATGATGGAAAAGGAAAATGGTATGGAAAAGAAAAACAGATATAAATTAAATAAAGAACTGGCACAGATGTTAAAGGGCGGCGTTATCATGGATGTCACAACGCCGCAGCAGGCACAGATTGCGGAGGCGGCAGGCGCATGTGCGGTCATGGCATTAGAACGTATTCCGGCGGATATCCGCGCCGCAGGCGGTGTGTCCCGTATGAGTGATCCGAAAATGATCCGTGGGATTCAGGAAGCAGTATCCATTCCGGTCATGGCAAAATGCCGGATTGGTCATTTTGCGGAGGCGCAGATCTTAGAAGCGATCGAGATTGATTATATTGATGAGAGTGAAGTGCTCTCACCGGCGGATGATGTTTATCACATCAATAAGCATGTATTTAAAGTTCCGTTTGTCTGTGGTGCAAAAGATCTTGGTGAAGCACTCAGACGTATCGCAGAAGGAGCATCTATGATCCGTACCAAGGGGGAACCGGGTACCGGAGATGTGGTACAGGCAGTACGCCATATGCGGATGATGAATGCAGAGATCCGCCGCATTCAGAATATGCGTGAGGATGAGCTGTTTGAGGCGGCAAAGCAGCTGCGGGTTCCGGTTGAACTTGTGCAGTATGTACATGAGAACGGCAGGCTTCCGGTCGTAAATTTTGCGGCGGGTGGTGTTGCGACTCCGGCAGATGCGGCACTGATGATGCAGCTTGGCGCGGAGGGTGTGTTCGTTGGTTCCGGAATTTTTAAGTCAGGAGATCCCGTAAAGCGTGCGGCGGCGATCGTAAAGGCAGTGACGAATTACAATGATGCGAAACTGCTTGCGGAATTATCGACAGATCTCGGTGAGGCAATGGTCGGCATCAACGAGCAGGAGATCGAAATCTTAATGGCGGAGCGGGGAAAATAAAATGACAGTTGCAGTTTTGGCGCTGCAGGGCGCTTTCCTTGAACATGAACAGATGTTAAAAAGACTTGGAGCAGATGTTTTTTTGATCCGTCAGAAAAAAGATCTGAACCGTTCGTTTGATGCATTGATCCTGCCGGGTGGAGAGAGTACCGTTATGGCAAAGCTGATGCGGGAGGACGGGCTTTTTGAGCCACTTCTCGCAAAGATTAAGTCGGGACTTCCGGTGTATGGGACCTGTGCCGGACTGATCCTTTTAGCAAAGGAAGTGAAAGGCGGAGATCCGGTATTTGGAACCATGAATATCTGTGCGCTGCGCAATGCGTATGGCAGACAGCTCGGCAGTTTTTTTGCAGAGGAAGAATTTAAGGGCATCGGTACGGTTCCGATGACATTTATCCGTGCGCCGTATATTGAAAAAGCATATGATGAAGTGGAAGTTCTTGCCACGGCAGACGGAAAGATTGTGGTGGCACGTCAGGGAAATCAGCTTGTTACGGCGTTCCATCCGGAGTTGGATACGGATACGAGAGTGCATCAGTATTTTTTGAATATGATAAAATAGCAAAAAAAAGAAAGCAGGTGAAAAATCTGCTTTCTTTTTAGTTATGGCAGAGAGTAATTTATTCGGCTCTTGCCATTGCTTCTTCGAAATCTTTAGTACCAACGAAGATCTCGTTTTTGTAAGGGTTCTTTTTCTGTTTGACAGCGCGTTTTAAAATAGCGGCAAATACAGCAATATTTGTCATGATAGAGAGCACTGCGATAAAGCCCATAACCTTCGGATCTGCACTTTGCGGATGTACAGACTGCTTCATGAAGCCGTCTGCATAAAGTACCGGGATGACAGCGAAGGTTCCTTCATCCTGAAACAGTGGAAATACCTGTGCAAACATGCACCAGATCGCAAGTGTATTTGCGCGGTTCTGAATCCAGCCGCCCTTGTTCCAGAAGATTGCTGCGAAGGTAGGTGCAAGGAGCAGAGCCAGTCCGCAGTACCAGGAATGAGTCGGGAGATTGAGGTAAGTATATTCAAAGTTCCAGACATCATATGCAAGGATGAACATCCAGGTCATATCCGGCCAGAGCATATCGTCTTTCTTTTTGGAAGAATAGATGCCCCACCATCCGGTCATACAGAAGATGTTGATCAGACCTGCAATACCGTTTAAGATGTTCCACCATCCGCCGTAGAGCCATACGCCTTCAGAGGATAACCACCATCTGGAGCCGGTTTCTGCAAGTGCGATAGAACCGCGGATCGCGGATTCAAAGTCACTGCCTACAGCGATCAGGATATTGATCGCAACAATGATGAAGGGGAATGGTTTAAACCATGCTTTTTTGCCGATGCCCCACTGGTATTTTAACATCATAAAACCGATACAGCCTGCGGTTGCGGCGTACAGTTTTGCGTAATGAAACCAGCTTGTCATATGGACATAGGTGTCGTTTTCGAGTGCCCAGGTTGCGCCTGCGGCTGCACTGGCGTATATTGCGATAAAATATACGGTGAGAATGAGCGGCAGAACAAAGAAGAAAAGAATTCCTCCGGTTTTGGTTCTTCGTGCAATTTCATTTGCGATGATCAGGCCTGCAAATACAATAAGCCAGCCTAAAAATTTGTAGATGGAGTCATCTCCATATACCTGAAATAACATAACGAACTCCTCCTTTTAATATGTAGTTTATTTATTTCAACTTCTGTGACAGAAGGTGAAAACAGTATAAAATCTGTCAGTACGCTTCAATTTCCTTGATGTTGATCTCGTTTCCGCTTTCTAAATGTGTGCGGCTGCTGCCGCAGAATGGGCAGATCTTTGCGTAGGTTACGGTCGGATAGGTTTTGTGACACGCTTCACACAAAGTAACTGCAGGAAGTGTTTCGATCACCATCTGACAGCCCCGGAGCAGATCGGACTTTTCGGCTGTCCAGTGCCAGCAGTCCGTCAGGTAGGAAGGGACAACGCCGGACACTTCGCCGAGTTCGATCGTTACACTGGAAATGGAAGTCAGATTGTTTTCTTTGCCGACAGCTTTCAGACTGTCGGCGATGTGGAATACAATACCAAGTTCATGCATTATTCTTCATCCTTTTTGCGAAATTTGATCTTCATCTCGCGTTTTAACATGTAAGGCAGGATCGCCTTCAGCTTGTCTTCGGATTTCACCATTTTACTGCATCCTGGAAGATCACGGCTTAAATGGATGGCATCAAATGCGCATTTGGTCGTACAGATGCCGCAGCCGATACACTTGTTTGGATCAACAACGGAAGCACCGCAGCTTAAACATCTTGCCGTCTCAGCTTTGACCTGTTCTTCGGTGAACGGAAGTTTTGCATCGCGGAAGGACTTATGGCTGTCGATGGAAGCATCTGTTTTTGGAAGCTGTCTCGAACCGCAGTCATAGTTTTCCAGTTTGAGATTGCCTTTGTCAAGTTCTATAAATTTGCGTCTGTTTCTGCCGATCAGAAGACTGCTGTGCGGCTGTACAAATCGGTGGATCGAGATCGCGCCTTCTTTTCCGGCAGCGATAGCGTCAATGGCAAATTTCGGGCCGGTATAAACATCGCCGCCGGCGAAGATATCCGGCTCTGCGGTCTGATAGGTCACAGGGTCAGCAACGATTCCATTGCCGCGTCCGAGCTCGACGTTAGTGCCGTCTAACAGATTGCCCCATTCAATGCTCTGTCCGATGCTTAAATATACATTGTCGCAGGGAACGGTGATCGTGTCAGCTTCATCAAAGGCCGGATTGAATTTTCCGTCATAATCCTTGACGGAAAGACATTTTTTAAATACAACACCGGTAACTTTTCCGTTTTCAGTGAGGATCTCTTTTGGACCCCAGCCGCACTGCAGATTTACGCCTTCTTCGAAAGCTTCAGCAACTTCATCATCGGCTGCCGGCATTTCTTCTCTGGATTCTAAGCAGAACATGGTTGTTTCAGAAGCACCGCAGCGGGTGGTGGTGCGGGCAACATCGATCGCAACGTTACCGCCGCCGATCACAACACAGCGTCCGTTTATTGCATAGGATTCATTTTCGGTTGTGGTATGTAAAAGTTCGACTGCAGACATGACACCGGCTGCATCTTCGCCCGGGATGCCAAGCACACGGCTTCCCTGACAGCCGATGGAGATATAAAATGCTTCATAACCCTGCTCACGCAGAGATGCGATCGTGACATCTTTGCCGACTTCCACGCCGCATTTTATCTCAACACCCATTTCTCTTAATATGTCGATTTCTGCTGCAACAACATTTTTTTCCAGTTTAAAGGAAGGAATACCGTATACGAGCATTCCGCCCGGAAGCGGATTCTTTTCAAATACGGTCGGGTGATAGCCTTTTTCTGCAAGAAAGAATGCACAGCTAAGACCGGCAGGGCCACCGCCGATAATGGCGATCTTCTGCGGGAAAGTACCGCGGTTGGATGGCTGTACGATCGGCGGAATATAACGGTGCTCGGCATTCAGATCCTGTTCGGCGATGAATTTCTTTACTTCATCGATCGCAACCGAGCGGTCGATCGTGCCGCGTGTACAGGCATCTTCACATCTGCGGTTGCAGATACGTCCGCACACAGCAGGGAATGGATTTTCCTTTTTGATCAGGGCGAGTGCATCGCGGTATTTTCCCTGAGCGGCAAGTTTTATATAACCCTGAATGCCGATGTGTGCCGGACAGGCAGTCTTGCAGGGAGCGGTACCGGTGTCGTAGCAGTTGATGCGGTTGTTGTCACGGTAGTCTTTGTCCCATTTTTCCGGTCCCCATTTGGTATTGTCCGGAAGTTCGTGTTTTGGATAAACGATAGGACCTTCGTTGGTGCAGAGTTTCTGACCGAGCTTTACAGCTCCTGCCGGGCAGTATTCCACGCAGCGTCCGCAGGCAACACAGTTTTCTGTCTCGACCTTTGCTACATAAGCGGAACGGGAAAGGTTCGGTGTATTAAAAAGCTGCGAAGTACGCAGGGCATAGCAGACATTGACATTACAGTTACAGATTGCAAAGATCTTGTTTTCGCCATCAATGTTTGTGATCTGGTGTACAAAACCGTTGTCTTCTGCACGTTGTAAGATCTCCATGACTTCATCATAGGTGACATAGTGACCGCGGTTTGTCTCGACAAGATAGTCTGCCATATCACCGACACCGATGCACCAGTCTTCCGGATCATCTGCACAGCCTTCTTCAAAGGTTGTTCTGGAAAGACGGCAGGAACAAGGACTTGCCGCATATTTTCCCTCGTATTTTTTCAGCCAGTGGGAGATGTGTTCAATATCCACCGACTGATTTTCGGAAGAGATCGCCTTTTCGACCGGGATGACATGCATACCGATCCCGGCACCGCCCTGCGGAACCATCGGAGTGACTTTTTCAAGCGGTTCCCGGGACATACGTTCAAAGAAAAGTCCGAGTTTTGGATGTTCTTCTAACTGCTTCTGGTTCATGTTGGCAAACTCTGCACTGCCCGGAACAAACATTGGAAGAACGTACTGTTTTTCATGCTTCTCGTTTTCCCAGTTGTATTCCAAAAGACCGGCAACGCTCATTTCCTGAAGCAGATCTTCTAGTTTCTTTAAGTCAGAGGTTTTGGTCTTTTTGGCGATCTGTGCTAAAGTCATCGGCTTGCGCACATCCATTTTAAGAGCAACTTCGGCCATTTCATCAGTAACGATACAGGCAAGTCCCCAGTATTCCGGGTCATCGACAGTGATCTTGCGGCCGAGACGGTCAGTGATCTTTTGTCCGAGCTTTAAGATCAGCGGACGAAATTCGTTGTTGTTTTCATTTGTAAGATCAGCCATTACTTTCTCCACTCCTTTACTTCTTTGGTCAGCCATTGTTTCCAGGCATCCATGCCTTCGCCGGTCTTAGCGCAGATCGGAATCACTTTTGCTTTCGGGTTGCGCATGTGGATGTATTCTTTACATTTTTTAAGATCAAAATCAAAATATGGCATAACATCGATCTTATTGATCAAAACAACATCACATACCGAGAACATCAGCGGATATTTTAATGGTTTGTCGTGTCCTTCCGGAACGGACAGGATCATGGCGTTTTTGACGGCGCCGGTGTCAAATTCAGCCGGACAGACGAGATTTCCGACATTTTCTAAGATGGCAAGGTCAACGTCGTCCGTGCCAAGTCCTTCTAATCCCTGTCTTGTCATTGCAGCATCCAGATGGCACATGCCGCCGGTGTGAAGCTGGATCGCCTTTGCGCCGGTGGCTGCAATAGCGGCAGCATCTACATCCGAGTCGATATCCGCTTCCATGACACCGATTTGAAACTCATCTTTTAATAAAGAGATGGTCTGGCGCAGTGTGGTCGTCTTTCCGGACCCCGGAGAGGACATCAGGTTAAGTAAAAAAACGTGCTTTTGCTTCAACAGATCACGCAGTTCTTCCGCCTGCTTGTCGTTGTTCGCAAAAACACTCTGTTTGATTTCGAGTACCTTTACATTATTCATAAACTAACTCCTTACTTGTGTTTGGAACATACCAATGCTTTGCTTTTATTTTATCATGCATTTGGTATGCCGTCAATTTGGCAGGAGGTATTGGAGTATAAATATTGATTATTCACAGATTGGGAGAGGAAAAGATGCTTTGTTTTTAATGAAAAGTATGATAAACTAGACATATTGGTATCTGGTATGACCAGTAGCAAGGAGGATGTAATGCAATTTGAAAAATTATCTGCACCGACATTAAAGAGCCTGTTTGTCAGGCAACTGCAGGATAAAATATTATCAGGAGAGATTCCGATCGGAACGGCACTTCCGTCGGAGCGTGAACTGGCAGCCCAGATGCAGGTGAGCCGTGCCGTGGTAAACAGCGGACTTGCGGAATTGGCAGAGGAAGGATTTCTTGAAATACAGCCGCGCAAAGGAACTTTCGTTTCTGATTATAGAAGAAACGGGAATATCAATACCTTGATCGCGCTCATGGAATATCACGGGGGAAGACTCGGAAAGCAGGAGATCCGTTCTATTTTAGAGATCCGGTGTGCACTGGAACATATGGCGGCTGAACAGGCGATACTCTGTGCCACGGAGGAAGAATTGCAGGTGCTCGGCAAGAAGCTGGTGGAACTTGCAATGACAGAGACACCGCAGCAGGCGGCGGAGGCAGCGTTCGCTTTTCAGCATGAGCTTGCCTTTGTCTCAAAAAACAGCATACTTCCGGTGTTCTATTCTTCATTTAAGCCGGTCGTGATCACACTCTGGGAGCGTTACTGCAAGCTGTACGGCATCAAGTCCATAAGCAGAAATACTGAAATCCTCTATAATTATATCTGTGACAGGGATGCGGAGGGGGTTTCTGCATGGATCGATCAGTATCTTGAGATGGCGATCAGCGGAAAAGAACAAATCTATTATGAATAGAAAGGGAAAATGTACAGGTCTTGCCGCATAAGATAGCTTTGTGTTATGATAACGTTGATTTAAAAAGCGGTGACCGCCTGTGAAAGAATGTTTTTAAATAAGAAGAAAGGGGCTACGATATTATGAAGGAAATCACATGTGAAGCATTAAGCGAGAATGCATTTCAGATGATAGGAAAAGACTGGCTGCTCTTAACAGCTAAAAAAGACGGAAAGGTAAATACGATGACGGCGTCCTGGGGCGGTGTCGGCGTGATGTGGGGAAAGCAGGTCGCATTTTTGTTCATCCGTCCGCAGCGTTATACCAAGGAGTTTGTGGATGCGTCGGCAGAAATGTCGATCAGTGTACTGCCGGAAACATACCGGAAAGAATTAAATTATTTCGGAACAGTATCCGGACGGCAGGAAGATAAGATTGAAAAATCCGGCTTAAAAGTAGCAGAAGAGAATGGCGTTCCGTATTTTGAAGAGGCAAGACTTGCGTTTATATGCAAAAAACTGTATGCACAGCCGCTTGAAGCGGACTGCTTTATCGACAAGACGAACATCGAACGCTGGTATCCCAAGAATGATTACCATACGATGTATGTCGTTGAGATCGAAAAAGTGCTGTCGGAGTAAAAAAATGCCGCCAGAATCCTTCCTGATAAAAATTTTTTTAAGAAAATTTCGTGTTTTTTCGAGCAGATTGACCGGACACGTTGTGGCATAAAATGTAGAAATTGGTCAAAATGACAGAAGAAATCATAGTTGTACAAACGAAATGGATAGATATAAATAAAAAATGACCGGCTGACACATACTTTTATGTGAAAAAGCATGAGGTAAAAA
>CAYMCM010000058.1:0-15185 GCA_964388945.1 uncultured Roseburia sp. | reverse complement strand
GTCTTAAAGTTACTGTCTGTTTCGATCGTCACATCACTGTCCGGCAGTTTGCGGACAATTTCTGAGAAGATCTTTGCATCAAGTGCAATAATTCCTCTTTCTTCTATCTGACCTTCGATCTTAGTTTCAATTCCAAGTTCCATATCATTTGCAGTCAGTTTTATTTCATTTGCAGAAGCATCAATCAGAATACATTCCAAGATAGCCATTGTAGTACGGGTAGGTACTGCTTTGGAAACAATATTAACTCCGTAAAGTAAATTTTGTTTGGAACAGATTAATTTCATAATGTGTAAAACTCCTTCCTGGCATATAGATATAATTATAAAAGTAATTCAAAGTCTTATTCTTAGGGGATGTTAATAAGTTAATAACTTCCGTAAGCCCGATGGATCAAGACTTTAAAGAAAAATATGAAGGGCAAAACCCTGTGAAAAATCTGCGGATGAAAACTGGATGGGGTGTGAATAAGGATTTTTGCGAAAAAGAGAAAAAATACACTTTTCACACCTTGTCCAACAGATTTACACACATTTTTGCCAAGTTATCCACAAAAAATGTGGATAACTAACCGAAATTGTTAATTAGGGTTGATTTTTTTCTTAATTGTGTCTATTAAACTGCGTGTTGCTTCCGTGGATTCATATTCATTTTCGATTTTTTTGATACCATGAATAATGGTAGAGTGATCTCTTCCACCTAAAAGAGATCCGATACCATCCAGGGAAATATCAGTCATATTTTTGCAGAGGTACATAGCAATCTGACGCGGCTTCGCAATTTCGCTGCTGCGGCTTTTGGACTTCATCTGTTCCGAAGTGATCTGGAAATGTTCGGACACAACATCGATAATGAGCTGTGGTGTCACTTCGTTTTGTTTATCCGGAGAGATCACATTCTGCAGTTCACGAACCGCAAGATCCATCGTGATCGGGGTATGTACCAGATTAGAAAATGCCATCAGCTTGTTGAGTGCACCCTCCAGTTCACGAATATTGGATTTGATGTTATTCGCGATATAGCTTAAAATGTCGTCATCCAGTTCAAAATTATCGGTTTCGGTCTTTCGGCGCAGGATCGCCATTCGTGTTTCGTAGTCAGGGGAACCGATGTCCGCAGTAAGTCCGCATTCAAAACGTGAACGGATTCGTTCTTCTAAGGTTTCCATATCTTTCGGAGGCTTATCGGAGGATATGACAATCTGCTTGTCCGCCAGATAAAGCTCATTAAACGTATGGAAAAATTCTTCCTGTGTACTTTCTTTTCCAATGATAAACTGGATATCGTCGATCAAAAGGACATCGATATTACGGTACTTTTCACGGAACTTTGTCATCGCCGTATTGTTTCCATTACGGATGGCATCGATCAGCTCATTGGTAAAACTCTCGGAAGAAACATATAAAATTTTGGCATCCGGCCGGTTTGCCTGAATGAAGTGGGCAATGGAATGCATCAGATGCGTTTTCCCAAGTCCCACGCCTCCGTATAAAAACAGAGGATTGTATACTTCACCCGGAGATTCTGCAACCGCAAGGGAAGCAGCATGGGCCAGACGGTTATTGTTACCGACGACAAAGGTATCGAACGTATAATTCGGGTTTAAATTTGAAATATCGGTCGTACCGGAAGTCGGCGCGGGTTTCTTATTATAGGAAGATTTGATCTTTTTCTCCTGTTCCGGCAAAATAAAAGAAATATCATAGTCCTCCCCGGTCTGATTGGCAACAGCGACTTTGATCGGAAGCGTATACTTCTTTTCAATGAAATCCCTTGCCATTTTTTCCAGTGGAACCAGGATGTATAACTTGTCTCCCTGTACATCAGATACAGAAAGCGGCTTCAACCATGTATTGAAGGATACTTCGGTCAACTCATATTCTTCTTTTACTTCCTGTAAAATCTTATCCCATTTTTCTAAAATCTGTTCCATGTTCCATCTCCATTTTTTATGTATCTCAAGAAGTGCTATTTCGCCTTTTGGATTGCAAAAAGCAAAATAACACACTTTCTATAATAAACTAAAAATGTCAAATAAGCAATTGTTAATTCTTGATAAAAGATTGTATGAGGCGTGCAGGGAAAGAAAGGTATAGGGGATAAGGGAAATGTTTAAAATGTGGAATAGGGGCTTTTACGCTAAAATTAAGGTTGAACTGACGAAAAGGAGTAAAAAATAAAAAAATCCCGCAAACAGGATATAAACGGGAAAAACATGGGATATCCACAGCGTATCCACAAAAAGTACAAAATGTAGAAAAAAGGGATTTCTACCTTATTTATATAGTGTTCACGTTGATATTGTGGAAAGCTTCTTAAAGTGCCTTAAGAACGCGGAACTGCGAAAAAAAAGCAGGTTTTGCTTGACTTTAGAGGGTTTTTTGATATAATTGAGAATGATGTTTTTTAACATAGAGGAGGTGGATACCAAGATGAAGATGACATTTCAGCCGAAGAAATGCTCCAGAAAGAGAGTGCATGGCTTCAGAAAGAGAATGAGTACAGCAGGCGGAAGAAAAGTATTGGCTGCAAGAAGATTAAAAGGAAGAAAGAAATTATCAGCATAGGCCACAGCTTTTGTGGTCTTTTCTTCTTCTTTTAAGAATGAAAACAAAATGGAATCATTAAAAAAGAATAGGGATTTTCAGAACGTATATAAGAATGGGAGGTCGTATGCAAACCGCCTTTTGGTCATGTATGTTCTTGGAAATCAGACAGATGGTAACAGAATAGGGATATCAGTAAGCAAAAAAGTAGGAAATAGTGTTATAAGACATCATCTTACCCGATTGATCCGGGAAAGTTACAGACTACATGAGGACATGTTCAATAATGGTTTGGACATTGTAGTCGTCGCAAGGGTATCGGCAAAAAATGCGTCCTATCATGAAGTGAAAAGTGCGCTGTTACACCTTGGACGTCTTCACAAAATTATCAATACAGAAAAATAATTTCTTTGAATGAAAAAGAAGATGGAATGATTTTGAAAAAAATTTTAATTGCTTTAATTAAATTTTATAGAAAATATTTATCACCGCTGAAGACAACAAAATGTCCGTATTATCCGACCTGTTCGACATACGGACTGCAGGCTGTGGAAAAATATGGTGCCGTAAAAGGCGGCGCGCTGGCGGCGTGGAGAATATTGAGATGTAATCCTTTTTCAAAAGGTGGATATGATCCAGTTCCATAAATTCAGGAGGGCTTTCTTGTGACAGAAATAGTATTAACACAGTATTCCGGAAAGATACTGGGTCCGATCGCGCGTTTCTTCGGTTGGATCATGAACGGAATATATATGTTCTTTTCCAACACATTTGGAGTGGAAAGTATTGCGTTATCGATCATTATACTTACCATAATCATTTATCTGTGTATGTTTCCGCTGACTTTAAAACAGCAGAAATTTTCTAAATTATCACAGAAAATGCAGCCGGAACTTCAGGCAATTCAGAAAAAATACGGCAACCGGAAAGATCAGGCTTCCATGATGGCTATGCAGGAAGAGACACAGAGATTGTATGAAAAGTACGGTATTTCTCCGACCGGGAGTTGTATACAGGCAGTGATTCAGATGCCGATCTGGTTTGCGTTATATCGTGTGTTCCAGAATGTACCGGCTTATGTAAGCAGTGTTAAAGATGTATTTGCGGATCTGGTAAACGGCATCATGAATGTATCCGGATATCAGGATATTATGACAAAGCTGACACAGAGTTACAATCTCGGTGTACAGGTTGATTTTTCGGTAAAAGATAAGAGTGCTTTATATGATTATATTGTCGATGTTGTATACAAACTTCCAACAAACGGATGGGATGCGTTAAAAGATAAATTTGCGGATCTTTCCGATGTGATCGACACGACCAATGCGTCGGTACAGCGGTTTAATTATTTTCTGGGAATGAATATTTCCGATACACCGTTAACGATCATCAAGAGTTCATTTTCCAATCATTTGTATCTGGTGCTTATTGCGGCACTTTTAGTTCCGGTGCTTTCTTATATCACGCAGGTGCTCAGTTTGAAAATGATGCCGCAGGCAGGCGGAGATAATGATCAGATGGCAAGACAGATGAAGATGATGAATAACACGATGCCGATATTTATGGCATTCATGTGTTTTATCACTCCGGTCGGTCTTGGTATTTACTGGATTGCAGGCGCGGTATGCAGAATTGTTCAGCAGTTTTTGATCAATAAGCATATGGAAAAAGTAAATCTGGATGACATTATCGCAAAGAACCAGGAAAAAGCGAAGAAAAAACGCGAAAAAATGGGAATTGCGGAAAATCAGATCAACAATGCAGCCCGAATGAGCACAAGAAGAAATACGACACTGTCCTCTCTTACCGAAGAAGAAAAAGAGGAAAAGCTGAAAAAAGCGGCAGAGTATACCAGAAATGCCAACCCGAACAGTCTTGCAGCGAAAGCAAATCTGGTGCGTAAATTTAATGAGAAAAACAATAAATAGTCAGGGGGCAGTACGATGGATTATATTGAAGTAATTGGCAAAACAGTTGAAGATGCAAGAACAGAGGCTTTGATAAAATTGGGTACAACGAGTGACCAGATCGAGGTGGAGATCATTGAGAAAGGAAGCTCAGGTTTCCTTGGAATCGGAAGCAGACCGGCAGTCATTCGTGTCCGCAGAAAATTTACCATGGAAGATTGTGTGAGAGACTTTTTGAATCAGGTCTTTGATGCAATGGATTTAAAGGTAGATATTTCCGTAGAAGTTGAAGAAGATCATCATACTGTAAATGTAGAGTTAAAGGGAGATGAAATGGGTGTTCTGATCGGAAAGAGAGGACAGACATTAGATTCCCTTCAGTATCTGACAAGCCTTGCCCTGAACCGTCATACGGATGAATATGTAAAGGTAAAGCTTGATACGGAAGATTACAGAAAACGGAGAAAAGAGACGCTGGAAAATCTTGCAAAGAACATTGCATATAAGGTGAAACGTACAAAACGTGCGGTTTCTTTAGAACCGATGAATCCTTTTGAACGCAGAGTGATTCATTCAACCTTGCAGAATGATAAATATGTTTCTACACACAGTGAAGGGGAAGAGCCTCACAGACATGTGGTCGTTACATTAAAGAAAGATAAATAGGAACATAAAAGGGTGTTTTTAAACGGCTTCGGTTAAAAACACCCTTTTCTATCATAGGAGGAATCTATGACGACAGATACGATTGCCGCAATCGCCACGGGAATGACAAATTCCGGGATTGGAATTGTGCGTGTGAGTGGAGAAGATGCGTTTTCGATTGTAGATAAGATCTACCGTTCCAAAAGCGGAACAAAAAAGTTATCTGAGATGAAGAGTCATACCATTCACTATGGACATATTGTGGATGGCGATGAAGTCATTGATGAGGTTATGGTGCTGCTTATGAGGGCACCGAATTCTTATACAAGAGAGGATACGATTGAGATCGACTGTCATGGCGGAGTTCTGGTCGTAAAAAAAATCTTAGAGACCGTTATTAAGTACGGTGCAAGACCGGCGGAGCCGGGAGAATATACCAAGCGGGCTTTTTTAAACGGAAGGATTGATCTTTCCCAGGCAGAATCCGTGATGGATGTGATCAATGCGAAAAATGATTTTGCGTTAAAGACTTCAATGCAGCAGCTGGAAGGATCGGTGCTTTATGTGATTCGTGAGATCCGGGGAAAGATACTGCACCAGATCGCGTATATCGAATCGGCACTAGATGATCCGGAGCATTATAATATTGATGGCTATGGAGAAGAACTGGATCAGATCGCAGAAGAAGAACTGGCTAAAATAAAAAGACTGCTTGCGACAGCGGATAATGGAAAGCTGTTAAAAGAAGGAATCAATACTGTTATTGTAGGAAAGCCGAATGCCGGAAAATCATCTCTGCTCAATTCACTGGTCGGCAAAGAGCGCGCGATCGTGACCGATGTGGCGGGAACGACCAGAGATGTGTTAGAGGAACAGATCAATTTAAACGGGATCAGTTTAAATATCATTGATACCGCAGGAATTCGCGAAACAGAGGATATTGTGGAGAAGATCGGAGTAACAAAGGCAAAGGAATATTTAAAGGAAGCCGATCTTGTTATTTATGTTGTGGATTCTTCGACCAGTCTGAGTGAAGAAGATCATGATATTATAGAGCTGATAAAGGATAGAAATGCGATCGTACTGCTTAATAAATCGGATCTTACTCCGGTGATCTCAAAAGAAGACATGGAGAAACTTCTGGATAAAAAGGTGATTGCGATTTCCGCAAAAGAGCATATTGGAATTGATGAGTTGGAAGAAACAATCAAGCAGATGTTTTTTCATGGCAAATTGGAATTTAATGATGAAGTTTATATTACCAATGTGCGACATAAAGCGGCACTCAAAAATGCATGTGACAGTCTTATTATGGTAAAAAAGAGTATTGAAGATGGAATGCCGGAGGATTTTTATTCCATTGATCTGATGAGTGCCTATGAAGAACTGGGAACGATCATTGGAGAAGCGGTGGATGATGATCTGGTCAATGAGATCTTCAGTAAGTTCTGTATGGGAAAATAATTTACAAATTTAAGGTAAAGGAAGGATAGAAAATGCCGTCAGTAGTAGAAGAAAGTTATGACGTTTGTGTGGTCGGTGCGGGACATGCCGGCTGTGAGGCAGCACTTGCGTGTGCGAGACTCGGCCTGGAAACGATTGTATTTACCGTGAGTGTGGACAGTATTGCGCTGATGCCGTGTAATCCCAATATCGGTGGCAGTTCCAAAGGACATTTGGTTCGGGAATTAGATGCCCTCGGCGGTGAGATGGGAATCAATATTGATAAGACTTTTATTCAGTCAAAAATGCTCAATAAGTCCAAAGGTCCTGCGGTTCATTCTCTGCGGGCACAGGCGGATAAGGCGGATTACAGCATGGAGATGCGAAAGACTCTGCAGAATACCAAGCATCTTACGATTCGTCAGGCAGAAGTTTCGGAGATTCTCACAGAAAATGATGTGATTGCCGGGGTAAAGACGTTTTCCGGAGCGGTTTATCACAGTAAGGCAGTAGTGCTTTGTACCGGAGTTTACTTAAAGGCGCGCTGTCTCTATGGAGATGTGGTCAATTATACCGGACCGAACGGGCTTATGGCGGCAAATCATTTAACGGATTCATTAAAGGAGCATGGGATTGAGATGTTCCGATTTAAGACCGGAACACCGGCACGTATCGATAAGCGTTCGATCGACTTTTCCAAAATGCAGGAACAGCGTGGGGATGAAAGAATTGTTCCGTTTTCATTTACGACCGATCCGGAGGATGTACAGATCGATCAGGTTTCCTGCTGGCTCACTTATACCAATGAAAAAACGCATGAGATCATTAGGGAAAACCTTGACCGATCACCGATGTATTCCGGTAAGATCGAAGGAACCGGTCCGCGTTACTGTCCGTCCATCGAGGATAAGGTGGTTCGTTTTGCGGAAAAGGAAAGACATCAGCTTTTCGTGGAACCGGAAGGTCTTAATACCAATGAAATGTATGTCGGCGGAATGTCAAGTTCTATGCCGGAGGATGTGCAGTATGCAATGTATCGCACGGTTCCGGGACTGGAAAATTGCAGGATTGTAAGAAATGCTTATGCGATTGAGTATGACTGCATTAATCCGGTGCAGTTAAAACCTTCGCTGGAATTTAAAAAGATAAAAGGTCTTTTTTCCGGCGGGCAGTTCAATGGAAGCAGCGGATATGAAGAGGCAGCGGCGCAGGGACTTGTTGCGGGAATCAATGCGGCAATGTATTTAAAAGGGGAAGAACCGCTGATTCTGGATCGCTCGGAATCTTATATCGGTGTTCTTATCGATGATCTGGTAACAAAAGAGACAAAAGAACCTTATCGTATGATGACTTCCCGTGCGGAGTATCGTCTGCTGCTGCGCCAGGATAATGCGGATTTAAGACTTTCTAAGTATGGATACCGTGTCGGATTGATTTCAAAGGAACGGTATGACTGGGTGGTAAAGAAAGAGGAGCTGATCGATCAGGAGATCAGACGTCTGGACTCCGTTCATGTTGGTGCGAATAGTAAAGTTCAGGAGCTTTTGGAGCAGTACGGAAGTGTACCGTTAAATACCGGAACATCTTTGAGTGAACTGATCCGCAGACCGGAGTTATGCTATGAAATGCTGGCACCGATCGATCCGGATCGGGAGGAGCTTCCGGCGGATGTGATCGAACAGGTCAATATAAATATTAAGTATGACGGATATATCAAACGTCAGATCAAGCAGGTAGAGCACTTTAAGAAGTTGGAGAAGAAGCGGATACCGGAAGATTTTGATTATGATGAGGTTGGAAGTCTGCGTCTGGAGGCAAGACAGAAGTTAAAACTGTATAAGCCGATCTCTATCGGACAGGCATCCCGTATTTCCGGGGTTTCACCGGCAGATATTTCTGTGCTGTTAGTTTATATGGAACAGATGCATTACAGACAGGAGCATGAAAAGTAAAAGTAGAGGTTTGATATGGCTTACGATTTTACATTGTTTAAAGAAATACTAAAAACATGGAATATTACATTGAGTGATCAGCAGGAAAAGCAGTTTCTGACTTATTATGAGATGCTGATCGAGAAGAATAAAGTAATGAATCTGACGGCTGTTACGGAATTTGATGAAGTGATAAAGAAGCATTTTTTGGATAGTATTTCGCTGGGACAGTTTGAAACGCTGGAAGAAAATAAGACTATGCTGGATTTAGGAACCGGAGCCGGTTTTCCTGGTATTCCGCTAAAGATCATATATCCGGATCTTACGATCACACTGGCGGATTCCCTGAATAAAAGAATCCTTTTTCTTGAGGAAGTAATAAGGGAACTGGGACTTTCGGATATTAGAGCAGTGCACGCGCGCGCTGAAGAGCTGGCAAGAAACCGTGATTACAGGGAGCAGTTTGATTATTGCGTTTCGCGGGCGGTTGCCAATTTATCAACACTTTGTGAATACTGTATCCCATTCGTAAAAGAAGGTGGAAAATTCATTTCTTATAAATCCGGTGAGATAGAAGAAGAAGCAGCGGCGGCAAAACATGCAGTATTCTTGCTGGGTGGAGAAGTAAAGGAAATTCATAAGTTTGAAATACCGCAGACGGACCTGCATCGTTCGTTTGTGATGATCGAAAAAGTGAAAAAGACGCCGAAGGCTTATCCGAGAAAGGCGGGAACTCCGTCCAAGATGCCGTTAAAGTAAAAAAAATTGTGCCTGCAATATAAAAAGAAGAACCTTTTTCATTTCGTTTGAAAGGAAGAACGGTTCTTCTTTTGTTATCATGACGATAAAATCAAATGACCGATGACCGGATCGTACTTATTCCACGAACATAGAGATCAGATCTGCGAGTTTGTCCGGAGTCTCAAGCTGTGGAAGGTAGGCCGCATTGGAAAGATATGCAGTCTCGATACCGGAATGATAGATTAGATACTGATTAATCGTCTGGATGGAATTTGGATAATTGCGGCTGCCAATGAGACAAAGATTATCCATGCCTTTTAATGCGTGGGCAATACTGATGTTGGTGTAATGTGCAAGTTTGCTCGAAAGCAGATAACGACCTTTTCCGTTTCCAAGGTGTGCGGACTCGAAGTAGATGTCCTCAAATTTGGAAGAAACTAAGGATTTTTTGTAATAATATTTCGTTTCAAAAATTTCGTTAATATGCCGTTCATGCATCCAGATATTGTAGATAAAAGTTCCAATGATCGGACAATCAATTACTTTCTTTAGAATCTCTGTTTTGGTATCCGGTGAGATGGTAAGTGATTTCAAATCTTCAGGATTGATGATGATCACTTTATTAAATAAACCGGCATACATCTTGTTGCACATGATCGTAAAAGAACCGGATGATCCAGTAGCTACTACAGAGGGAGTTTCCTTGATCACATTCTTTACAAAGTCATGCAGAAACTGAACAAAAAGGTAATTGGAATAGACTATCTCCGGTTTGTCAGAGTGACCGCATCCCGGAAGATCAACCGTGTAAACGGTGTGGTCCTTTTCTAATTTTTTAATCATACGCGTCCATTCATAAGAAGAACTGCTTGGATCAAGGTCGTGGATCAAAAGAATCGGCTGTCCGTTTCCGTGTTTTGTAAAAAATATATTTCCATAACGCCATTTATAGTAGTTTCCGCTATATGAGGATGTCAGATTTTTTAAAGATGCGGTATAATTGACCATTTTGTTTATGGCATGTAATCCTGCAACCGAAGCGGTGGTCAGAAAAACAAAATGCCGGAATTTCTTGCCCATAAAAAATACCTCCATTTCAAACTCGTGTTGATACTATTATTATAGACGAAAAGGGGAGTGTTTACAAATAAATTTTTCTTTCATTCTTTTTTAAAATAGTATAAACTTAAAGCATGGTTTAAAATATAATAAACAGAACATATGTTCTTGGTGGAGCAAAATGATAATACAGTATTTGAAACAACATCAGGATTTCCTATTGGAAGAAAAAACAGCCTGTGAAGCGGACTATGAAAAAGCAGAGCAGCAGATAAAAACTATTGCAGAATTTCAAAAAATTCTGGAACAAAAGATTGACCCGGATTATGAGGCGTTTACGCCGCATGTAGTTCATCCGAGGGATAAGGAAAAAATAAGTGAACTGAAAGTAGAAGAAGAAGAATTGAGAAAAAGGAAAGAAGAGTTAAAAAAACGTATTACGGAGCTGGAAGAAAAACTGGATGAAGTAAAAGATGTGATTGCAGAGGCAATGGACTCGGAAAAGAGATATGCAAAGCTGGAAGAAGAGCAGGAGAAACGCCAGAGTATACAGAGTAAAGCAGATCAGGAGATGCTTCTTACAAGATTGGAATTATGTGAAAAGATTGCATTAGTCGATCCGCATCGTTGCAGAGAAGAACTGCGAAGTTTACTTGAAAAAGTCAAAGAATGGGATGACGAGTCCATAGAGGAGTAAAAAGCATGGCAGTAAAAATTATGATCGCAGACGATCATATTATGTTTCGTGAGGGTCTGAAATGTCTTTTGGAACAGGATGAAAAAATAGATGTCATTGCGGAAGCAGGTGATGGAGCAGAATGTGTGGAACTATTGCAGAACACACAGCCGGAACTGTTAATATTGGATATTAAAATGCCGGGCATGAATGGATTTCAGGTGATGGAAATACTGAAAAAGCAGGAGACGGAGATACCAGTATTGATGCTTACCGCATCTAATGAGATGGATTGTCTGATTCATGCAATTGATGTTGGCGTAAAAGGATATTTGTTAAAAGAATGCAACACAGCAGAACTGAAAAAAGCAATTTTTACGATCATTGATGGAAAGACTTATATTCAACCAAACTTAGTTCCATTATTACAGTGCACTATGAAAAAGAAAAATTTAGATAAAATCAAATTGGATTTATTGACGAGCCGGGAACGGGAATTACTGAAACTTCTTTCGGGAGGAATGAATAACAAAGAAATTGCGGAGAAGTTGTTGTTGAGTGAGAGGACTGTAAAAAATCATCTGTCAAATATTTTTAAAAAATTGGATGTGGCAGATCGTACGCAGGCGGCAGTGTTTGCAATTCGAAATGATTTTATTTACATGGAAGAATAAGGATACGATGCCGAAATGTTTCACGTGAAACATTTCGGCTTTTTTTTGTGATGACAACAATAAATAAAAAATGATTTTAGGTAAGTAACAAAGAAATGGAAAAATGTTTCACGTGAAACATCTATATTTGTGTAGCAAAAAAATATTGAGAGTGATATAATAAATTAAGTACGTTTTTTGAACTGCAAATCGGAGAGTACAGGATGAGAAAGGATTTTATATGGGTAGAGTTATAGCGATTGCAAACCAGAAAGGCGGAGTAGGAAAGACTACGACGGCGATAAATTTATCTGCCTGTCTGGCAGAAGCAAAGAAAAAGGTGTTGACCATTGATCTGGATCCACAGGGAAATACGACAAGTGGATTGGGGGTTGATAAAAATGAATTGGAAAACACTGTATATGAATTGATGCTTGGAGAGTGTACCATAAAGGAGAGCCTTACAAAAACAGAGATTGAGAATCTGTATTTGATACCATCCAATGTAAATCTGGCTGGTGCGGAGATTGAACTGCTCGGTATCAATGATAAAGAATATATATTAAGAAATGCGGTGGATTACATCAAAGATGATTATGATTTCATTATTATTGATTGTCCGCCATCCTTAAATATGCTGACGGTCAATGCGATGACAACTGCCGATACGATCCTGGTTCCGATACAGTGTGAATATTATGCATTGGAGGGATTAAGCCAGTTGATCCATACGATCGATTTGGTACAGCAAAGACTAAATCCGGATCTTCGTATGGAGGGTGTGGTCTTTACTATGTATGACGCAAGAACAAATCTCTCTTTGCAGGTTGTTGAAAATGTAAAGAATAATTTAAATACAACGATTTATAAAACCATTATTCCGAGAAACATCAGATTGGCAGAAGCACCAAGTCACGGATTGCCGATCAATTTGTATGACAGCAAATCTGCGGGAGCAGAAAGTTATCGTTTACTGGCACAGGAAGTAATTGGAAGAAAGGATATTTAAAATGGCGGCAAATAAACATGCACTTGGGAAGGGGCTGGATTCCCTGATCACAAATAAAGTGGGAGTGACGGATTCCGGTGAAAAAGCAAAGAAGGAAGAAAAAGCAGCAGAAACAAAAGTGAAAATTTCAAAGGTAGAGCCAAACCGGGAACAGCCAAGAAAAAACTTTGATGAAGATGCATTATTAGAACTTTCGGAATCAATCAAACAGTTCGGAGTATTGCAGCCACTTTTGGTTCAGGATAGAAAAGATTATTATGAGATTATTGCCGGAGAGCGAAGATGGCGTGCTGCAAAAATGGCGGGACTCAAAGAGGTACCGGTTATTATCAAAAAACTTACGGATCAGGAAATGGTCGAAATATCTCTGATTGAAAATATTCAAAGAGAAAATTTGAATCCGATCGAGGAGGCGTTTGCCTACAAACGATTGTTGAATGAGTTTCATTTAAAACAGGATGAAGTTGCGGAGCGTGTATCAAAGAGCAGAACTGCCGTAACAAATTCTATGCGTCTGCTGAAATTAAATGAAAAAGTACAGCAGATGGTAATTGATGATATGCTGACTACCGGTCATGCTCGTGCATTGCTTGGAATTGAAGATCCGGAAAAACAGTATGCGACTGCACAGAAAATTTTCGATGAAAAATTAAGTGTACGTGAGACCGAGAAACTTGTAAAGAAGATTCAGAAAGAAAAAGATCTGCCGAAAGAAACAAAAGATGTTTTAGATGAGCAGGTGGCACTGGCGTACCATGATGTTGAAGAAAAAATGAAACTAATCTTAGGGACGAAAGTGAATATCCGAGCGAAGGATAATAAAAAGGGAAAAATTGAAATAGAGTATTATTCTATGGATGAATTTAATCGTATTTTTGAAATGATGCAGAAAATAAAATAACGGAACAAATGTTCACTGCAAAAACAAAAGAAAGAGGAAAAAAAGATGAACATAGCAGATTATCTTGGTATTACTTTAGATTACGCAATCATTGCGATCGCTGCACTGATGGTACTAGTTTTCATTTTAATCATAATCATGATCGTGAATGTGGTACAAATGAAAAAACTGAAAAAGAATTATCGTATTTTTATGGATGGAAAAGACGCAAAAACGTTAGAAGATACACTGATTAAAAGATTGGATCAGGTGGATACCCTGCTTGCAGCGAATGAAAAGAATGCACAGAATATTAAAAAGCTGTTTGCAAACATGAAATTCGCATTTCAGAAAGTGGGTCTTGTAAAGTATGATGCTTTTCATGAGATGGGGGGAAAATTAAGTTTTTCACTGGCACTGCTCAACGAGACAAATGATGGCTTTATCATCAATGCCATGCACAGCAGAGAAGGATGCTATACTTACATTAAAGAAATCGTGGATGGAAATTCGATTATCGTATTGGCAGATGAGGAGCAGGAAGCACTTGATATGGCAATGAAATCAAATTCTGAGGAGTAAACAATATATGCATAGTTTTTTGCGAGCGATCGGATTTGGAAATTTAAAAAAGAATAAAGAGATTGACGATCTGCTCAAGGAAGTGGTTGAAAGACCGACCAGGCTGCAGGTTGCCAAGGATTCCAATGGAAATGAATTTACAGAATTTTCACGTGAATTTGGAGGATGCATTGGAATAACTGCATGCGGAGAATACAGCGATGACGGAGAGTTTGAACTGGATTATTACTATCCGTATTTTTGTGGAACAGAAGGTGCAACGACTGCAGGCGTGGAAGTGGAAAAACATTCGGAAAAAGAATCTTATGCGGGGATCTGCGATGATATGAAGTTAGGTGTCACATTGATTTTTTATTTGCAGAACGCGGCAGATTTTCTGAACGAAAAGAATCACGGAAGACAGAATTTTAATTCACTGACAGCAACGCTTTCTGCACTCTCTCTTGAAGGAAAGATACTGCTTCCAATCAAAAAAAGCGAGAAACAGATCGCAGATATTAAAAAGAACAGTCAGAACCGGAATCATCTGATTGCGGCGGCAAGAGAGGGTGATGAGGATGCGATCGAGAATCTGACGTTAGAAGACATTGACACATATTCCATGATTTCACGAAGGATCGTAAATGAGGATATTTTGAGTATTGTAGATACTTATTTTATGCCGTATGGAATCGAAAGCGATCAGTATGCGATTCTTGGAGAAATTTTAACCTCCAGTCTGATTAAAAACAGCAGAACACAGGAAGAAGTCTATGTACTTACATTGGATTGTAATGATTTGATTTTTGATCTGTGCATTAACCGGAAAGATCTGCTGGGAGAACCAACACCGGGCAGAAGATTTAAAGGAAATATCTGGATGCAGGGACACATTAATTTTGAGGGATTTTAGAGAAGTTATTTTAAAATTGACTTTGTGTGGGTGGATTGCTATAATAAGTGATGTCGGCAGATTTGTTCTCGTAGTTAAATGGATATAACAAGCGCCTCCTAAGGGGAAGCCAAGTGGAGCCCATTTAGGAAGCGGCAAGCAGATTTTAGAGTTTGCAAAAAAGGCTAAAATCAATATATAATAACAGAAGCAATTCATCACACAAGTGATAGGATTCATAA
>CAYMCM010000057.1:0-15259 GCA_964388945.1 uncultured Roseburia sp. | reverse complement strand
TCGCCTATCATTATCATAGAAGATCTTATTTACAGACTTTTCTTCATAGTCTCACTATTCATTAACCTAAACTCGGAGCATCCACCTTTGGAGTGGGTGCTTTCTGTTTAATTAGATATTATCATCTTATGTCCGATAATTCAAGAGTTTTCACTAATTTGGATAAATTTTCACAGTAAGCCTGTCAGTTCCTTTTGAGACAACCATAAGAATTGTTACTGTCTGCATTTTTTCATAGTCTCCTCATTTCAACTGCAATAAATGTAAATCGCATCGCGTAAAAACTTTGTACAGCCTGCCGCAATTTTATCATAATATGCCGTAAATCTTTCATCTGCCACATATCCGTCTGCCAAAGCCTTATGTGCTTCTTTGGAATAGGTTCCGTCCTGCCAGAACATACAAAGCCACTGGCGGTGCAGATTGCAGGCTTTTTGTGCGGTTTCACTGGCAGGGTCACCAGATTCGAAGGCTTCTTTTAAGGTCTGATTGATCAGGTCACTTAATTCTTGTGCGTTTTTCCACTGTGCTTCACTCATGTCAGCAATCTTTGCATTAGAAGCATCAACTGTATCATTGCCATAACGCTCGCGGAGTTCTTTTCCATAGATAGCTTCGTTATCTGCAATCATTTTTTTCTTGAAGCCCTCAAATTTTTCTTTATCGCTCATTGTAGTTTTTCCTTTTAAGGTGTCAAGCGTCTTTTTCATATTTTTTATCAATATGTTGATCTGCTTTTTTCGTTCTAAAAGGGCAGTTAGCTGTTCTTCTAATAATTTTTCTTTATCTAAATCAGGCATGTTTAAAATGTCTTGGATTTTTTTTAGCGGCATCCCAAGCTCTCTGTAAAAAAGTATCTGCTGCAAACGGTCAACCTCTGCTGTGCCATAGATCCGGTAGCCATTGTCTTCTAACCGTGATGGATGCAGTAAACCGATCTGGTCATAATAATGCAGTGTACGCACACTGATGCCTGAAATTTTTGCTAATTCATTTACGCTATATTCCATCTGAAGACTCCTTTTGTTCTCGGGAAAAAATTGATTACCAACAGGATACCTCGTCCCAAAATCCTTCCGCATCTTTTAGGATTTCCTCGGAGGAAGTAATAGTTGCCTCAATGATACTCTTTTTTGTTTTTTTCAAATAATATTTGATCAAATGATAACCGCAGGCATAGCCGGCACAATATGGAAGCCCCACTGGGGAAAAACCTCTCATTTTTGCCATTTCATCTCCATACATATATGAAGTTATCTGCTCAAATCCACGCTCATGAAGTGCATTTCGCATAAGCGGTTTGATCAATTCGTTTAAAGTCTGCATATCCGTCTTACTTACCCAAGGTCCTACGTTTTCTTCTCCATATAAGGAAACTGCAAAATTTTCTGCCAGTCCTTCACTTACCATATATGCCCCCAGTGAAATATCCTGCGTCCATTTTTCAAATTGAAATCTTACATTATGATTTGTTTCATGCGCCAGTGCAACCGGAAGTCTCATCATTGTATATTCAGATGGAACGAGAATTCCAAATATGTATCCCGGAATCCCGCCATCCCCACAATAATTATCATTCATAATAGAATAAGGACTTTTAGGATTTGCCAATAAAATCGTAAAGACGTATTCCTTTAACGGAAGTTCGATTCCCTTATCTGTAAAACATTGCAGAGAGTTTTCGATTGCTTTCTGGCATCGCTGCCAGAAAGCATCGTCACCTAAAAGCCGTATATCGTTTTGAGCGGATGAATCTATCTTTTGAGGTGTCAGATATCCCATCATATTACTCATTAGAATCACGTCGTAGCCACCAGGATATTTTGCTTTTAAAGGGCAGTGATATGTCTCAAATTTCTTTTCAAACGCCTTCATCAACTCGTATCGATAAATGTCATCCTTCTTTTCGACCGGTGCCTCCATAATCTTTTTATAAATATTATCTGAACGAATTACCTTTACTGTCATGTTTTAAATCCTCCTCTTGGTTTGTTAAAAATAATTATACACTATGACGTTACGTCATACTCAAGAGAAATTTATCTTTTTTGTAAAAATGCTTTTTATTTTGTTTCCATGAAAGCAGGATAATGACTTACAAGATATTCTGTGTGTGTTTATGAAATCTGATTTCGTCGAAAATTGTTGAATAAAAGAACTTTATGTGTGAAGTGGGGGAAAGTATAATGAAAATAGCTAAGAAGGTATGGAGGAATCAGAATGCTTTTATTAAATGTACCGTATGAAGAAAAGATGAAGCTAAGAGACTGGGAGCACGTTGGAATCCAGACATTAAAAGATGGTATGTTCCTAAGAAGGAAGATTATCCAAAGTTTTACAAATGGATTCTTCCGCAGGGAGATTTTTTTCTGTTTTCAGAGGTAGATAGTCCGTTTTGGATTGATTCAAAAGAAAAGGTGGAGAATTTAAAAATATATAAAATTATATTGAAAAACGATTTGATTTTATCAGCAAATGTAGGATATGGAAGTACAGATGAGTGGTTAAAAGAGTTTGGGCATATAACGGAGTTAGATTTAAAAATATAGAAGTAACGTAGATGGAATGTCATTAATTATTCATAATGATTATAATAGTTGTAATCCGATTGTATATGAGGATAAGAGTTATATTTGGAAGTGGGTTCTGTTAAGGTTTAGTATGTCTCGTGGCTTCTCATCAATATGGAGTATGTGGAGCTTTGCTTGTGGCATAGATATGAAAAGTAAGGAGGAACTTTTTGAACAGGGAGAATAAGAACCTAAAATGGAAGCTTATGATACAGTCATTTCTTCCATTGTCTGTACTTGTAATAATAAAGAATACAAGAACGGAGATATGGAAAAGTATGATTGATTTTTTAAAGAGATTATTAGGCGGGGAAATATCTATTGTATTAGATTTATGTAAGTATCCGTATACATGGATAATTGTATTGTTTTTTATTTCTGCATTGGTTACTATCAATGGTTGTATTGCTATATGGCAATTTAGAATGGTTCAATTTTCGGGTTTTACTGATGCAGGAGAAAAAGTGAAGATAGAAGAGGAGATTACAGATTCTGGTATTACATTTTTTATGACATTTGTCTTGCCATTAATGATGGATGATATTGTATCTTTGAATGACTTTGTTGTTTATATAGGAATAATTTCTTTAGTTTTAATATTGATGGCAAAAACAAATTTGTATTATCAAAATCCAGTATTAACGCTGCTTGGTTATAAGCTCTATAAAATAAAGTTTATAAATCCAAGCTTGAAGGAATGCGTAGATAAACAATTTATTGTGGTGTGTAGAAATGAATTAGATGAAAGCAAAATTGTAAAATGGAAATACATTTCAGATAACATATGTCTTATGTATAATAAACATTAGTGGAGGATTTAGTAATGGATGAAAGAGTAGAAAAGGGATCAAAAGTGAAAATGATGATTAATGAAATAGTTGATATGTTTCAAGATCGAGAATTTGGTTTTGATGTTTTTGTATTAATGAAAGATGAGAAAAAAGCAATTAAAAAATTTGTTTTTTATGAAAAAAATATAAATGAAAAAATGAGTTTTAAGGATAAAATCCAAAATTCAATCGTGGAAACGATAAAAAAAGATTATGAGGTTGACAAAGAAGAATATGCGTTGATAGAAAATGCTGCTGATGATCAACATAAAATATTTGTGTTACCACAAAATGAAGAATATGCTCCATTTGAGTGTTTGAATACTGCGGAAGAAACAGAGGAGACGTTTAGAGTGGCTGACTATGATGATGCAGACGCAATATTGTTTAGGTTTAGAAGAGGGATGAAAAGTATATGGGCTTATCAGAGTGTTAATGCGATTTTAATTCCGAATAAACGAGGCGAGAATTTTTTGGTTAGAGCCTGCTCAACTGAAAAGAGTGATAAGTTTGTAGAGATGGATGATAAGATTTTTACAATTACCAAGAAAATAGATCTTTTGATTGTTGAGGGTAATATATTAACAAGAAATCTAAGTTTAATGCAAAGACATTTTGGCTTTGAAGAATATATTAGGTCACAGGCAGAAAAAGTGGTTGGGGAAATCACAACAATTGGTATAGTAGGAAATGTGAATAAACTGACAGAATATGTTAGAAGACCACAAAAAACTTATGCAAAAAAGATGATGCGAATCAAACAATATAATGTTATAAAGAAAACACCTAAAGAACTGATAAATAAGATTATAACGGTTCCTAGATGGCAGAATGTATTTCAAATAGAGGATGGAAAGATTGTGTTGAATACGTTTAAGGATGTGGAGAATTTAATAGATTTGTTTGATGAACGGTATACAAGATCTCTTATAACAGATGATGAATTTGACACAGATGTTAAGAAGCTTGCAACTGGTGTCAATTAAATAAGCGGCGATATAAGATAAATAAACGAAATTATATTTTATTAGAATAATAAATTTTTGCAAACCTTCAAATTGGCGTAATATGAAATTGCATGGTTTGAGGGCTTTTTTGAAAAAAGAAGTTGCAAAATCAGCAATAATAAAGATTCAACGAAAGAGGAGAGATATATAAATAACAGCAATTTGGGAACAGCATTAACAATAAAAAGAGCTTATAGTATAGCTACCACGTGGAAATAGGAAGGTGATGGTTATGGAGCAAATTTTAGAATATATTGAAACACATATTTGTGAACCACTGACAAACAAGCAGTTGGCCAAGATTGCGTGTTATTCGGAATATTATTTTATTCATTTATTCAAAGAATATATGAATATGACCTGTATGTATTATATTTGGAAAAGAAGATTGATAAGAGCATCTGAAGATATCGTCAATGGTGCCAGAATAATTGATGCTGCGTTTCAATATGGGTGGCAGTCACATAGTGCATTTACGAAGTCATTCAAAAGAGAATTCGGTTTTTCGCCATCCCTTCTTAGAACGATACATATGGAACTTGAGTGCATAGGAGGTAGCTGTATGGATAATATTTTTACGACGAAACCAAATGTTGGAGCAAGTAAAGAGCAGTTATTTGAACTGCTAAAAACATCGGTGCAGGATAATGGCGTGGAGATGAAAGAAGAACAGATGAATAATGTATATCAATTTGCATGTAGAGTATATTCTGGAGTAAAGAGATATTCAGGGGAGGAATATGTTACGCATGTATTGAATGTTTACATCATTCTGTCAGAGATGGGAACAGAACCTAATGTGATTTTGGCGGGTATGTTGTGTGATTCGGAAACAAAAGGGCTCGTAAATTTAGATGAGTGTAAGAAAGAGTTGCCATCACAGGTGTATCAGATTGTATCAAAGCTGAAAGTAAACACAGAAGATTTGAAAAATGCGTCGGAAGAAGTGCTTCAGATTAAACTAGCAGAGCGGCTTCATAATATGAGGACAATAGATTATGTAGATGATGCAAAGAAAGAGTTAAAAGTTGAGGAAACACTTGAGGTATTTATGCCGTTAGCCAGAAAACTGAACAGCTTGAAACTTATAAAAGAATTGAATGAGCTGACAGTAAAAATATCAGGTATAAGATGAAAAGCAGAATCATTCTCCCACCCAATTTCCAAATCTTCTTTACATTTTCCCGCGAAATTGATATAAATAGTTTATGAGAACCGTTTCTACTAAAATGACGAGGTGAAAAATATGTATAGAGCAGGAATTGATTTAGGAGGAACGAATATTAAGGCAGGGATCGTGGATGAAGACCATAAGATCTTAGTAGAGGATTCGGTGCCGACGAGAGTGGAACGCCCATATCAGGAGATCATAAAGGATATGGCGGAGCTTGTAAAAGAATTATTAAAGAAAATAGGCGCGGCAGAGACAGAACTTCTCGGTGTCGGCGTTGGAAGTCCGGGAACCGTGGATGCCGTAAAGGGCGTGGTACGTTATTCCAATAATTTCGGATGGGACAATGTTCCGCTCGCAGAGGAGCTTGGAACATATTTTGACTGTCCGATAAGTGTTTCGAATGATGCAAACTGTGCGGCGCTTGGCGAAGTGAAGGCAGGAGCGGCAAGGACGGTCAAGAACGCAATCCTCCTGACGCTTGGCACAGGAGTCGGCGGCGGAGTGATCATCGACGGAAAAGTGTTCGAGGGTGCACATGCAGGAGGCGCGGAGCTGGGGCATACAAGTCTTATTTTTGGCGGAGAGCCATGTACGTGCGGCAGAAGAGGCTGTGTGGAAGCCTATGTTTCTGCGACAGGATTGATCCGCGAAGCGAAAAGAGCTGCGGAGAAAAATGCACGCTCTCTGATGCATGAGCTGTGTGGGGGTGATCTTTCGAATATGAATGGAAAGATCCCATTTGATGCGGCACAGCAGGGAGATCAAGCCGGAATGGAAGTGGTGGATGCATATGTCACCTATCTTGGAGAGGCGATCGCAAATTATGTAAATATCTTCCGACCGGATGTGATCCTGTTATCCGGGGGTGTGTGCAATCAGAAAGAGAAGCTGACCGAACCGTTGACGGAATATATAAAAACAAAATGTTTTGGCGGAGAAAAAGCATTTATTCCAGAGGTGCGGTGCGCAATCTTAGGCAACAGCGCGGGAATCATCGGAGCAGCAAACCTGAATTGATAAAAATAGAAAAAAAGACGAAAAAGACATCTGACAGACAGCCGTTATGGCTGCCTGTCAGATGTCTTTTTGTTATGGTGATAAAAAAGTAAGCATTAGATGTGCGAAACAATAAACTAACTAAAAAATTAGGTAAAAAGCATGCGCATTTAGCTTGTAAATAAGTTATACTAAATTAAGCAAATG
Organism: uncultured Roseburia sp.; assembly: GCA_964388945.1. Lineage (GTDB taxonomy): Bacteria > Bacillota > Clostridia > Lachnospirales > Lachnospiraceae > Roseburia_D. Next base: position 8,475 of record CAYMCM010000057.1, on the reverse strand, counting down.
GTAAAAATATATAATTTACCACCTAAAAAAGAAAATTTACCACCCTTTTTGCACAAAAAGAAAACCGTATAATGGAATTATAAAGAAATGGTTCTCAAAAATAATTTCGGAAAGACAGGTGGTAATCACAATGAATGAAGTAATTGTCTCAATGGAAGACATAAGCAAAACATTCCCAGGTGTGAAAGCCCTTGACCATGTCCGATTCGAACTAAGATCAGGAGAGGTCATGGCATTGCTGGGGGAAAACGGTGCCGGAAAATCGACATTGATGAAGATTTTGAGTGGTGTTTATACCAGAGACTCCGGTAAGGTAGAGGTTTTTTGGTAAAGAGTATGGGGATTGTACACCAAAACAGGCACAGCAGGCAGGAGTAGCGATCATTCACCAGGAATTAAATATGTGCAGGCATTTATCGGTTGCAGAGAATATGTTTCTGGGAAGAGAAAAAAGTGGAAGATTCTGCTTAAAAAATGCAGAGATGGAAGCGGAAGCAAAAAGAATCTTAGATGAACTGGGGGTAGACATCAATCCGAAACAGACAGTCGGAGATCTTCCGGTTTCCAAACAGCAGATGATAGAGATTGCAAAAGCACTCTCTATCAATGCAAAAATACTAATCATGGATGAACCGACATCGGCACTGACATCCAAAGAGATTGAAGAACTGTTTCGCATCATCCGGCAGTTAAAGAGTCAGGGATGCGGGATCGTCTACATCTCACACAGGTTAGAGGAATTGCAGCATATTACAGACAGAGTCACGATCATGAGAGACGGCCAGTATATCTGTTCCGGAGAGTTTAAGGACATGACAATGGATGAGATCATAGCTAATATGGTTGGTCGTGAGATCAAAGAAAAATTCCCTCATGTGGAATGTCAAAAGGGAAAGAAGATTTTTGAAGTAAAAAACCTGAATGCGGGAAAACTGGTACGTAATATCAATTTTTCGTTATATGAAGGCGAGATCGTCGGATTTGCAGGTTTGATGGGCGCAGGAAGAACCGAGACGACAAGGGCGATCTTCGGTGTTGATCCAAAAGAAACAGGTGAAATTTATCTGGATGGAGCAGAGACGAAAATCTGTGGGAACAGGGGGATTGCCTTTCTTCGGGAACAGCCGGCCCAAACGATGCTCTTTTATGATATGAGTTATATGGATAATCTTTGCATGACTATGGATCACAGAGTAAAAAATGTCTGGAGGAATCCTAAGGTGAGAAAATGCATTCAGGCAGATTTAAAAAAACTTTTAAACAAGGGAATCGCGGTTGTGATCCTTGCGGTGAATATGGCAGACGCGCTTTCGCTGGCAGATCGGGTAGTGAGGATTGATAAAAAGACATCAGTGACAGAATATGAGCGGAAGAACTTTGGAATGCTGCCGGTGAATATTCCGTGGAAAGCACTTTATGATGATAAATTTCTGCAATTATTTCAAGATAATGAGATAGTGTTTTGAAAATGCTTGTGTTATGATAAAAGAAAAATGGAGCGTGGATATGGTAAAAATAGATCTGATCACCGGATTTTTGGGTTCCGGGAAGACGACTTTCTTAAAAAAATATGCGGCACGCCTGATGGAACAGGGGTGTAATCTTGGAATTTTGGAGAATGATTATGGCGCAGTCAATGTGGATATGATGCTGCTGCAGGAACTGATGGGAGATCAGTGTGAGCTTGAGATGATCTCCGGCGGCTGTGACAGGGAAACTCACCGGCGCAGATTTCGAACGAAGCTGATCGCAATGGGAATGTGCGGTTATGACCGTGTGTTGGTTGAGCCATCCGGTATCTATGACATGGATGAATTTTTCGATGTACTGCACGAGGAACCGTTGGATCAATGGTATGAGATCGGAAATGTCATTGCTCTCGTGGATGCCGGTCTGGAGGAAAATATGTCTTTGGAAGCAGAGTATCTGTTAGCTTCACAGGCGGCAAATGCGGGCTGTGTCGTTTTAAGCAAGTGTGATGCGGCATCCGCAGAAGAACAGCAGAGTACCGTTGCCCATTTAAACCGGGCACTGGAACAGATTGGCTGTAAACGCAGGTTTGAGGAAACAGAGGTTCTGCGGCTTCATGCAGGAGAACTTGCGGAAACGGATTTTCAGAAGATAATATCGTGCGGGTATGTGAATGCCGTCTATAAAAAGCCGGATCTTACAGGAGAGCAGGGGTTTGAATCCCTTTATTTTATGGATGTGCATATGAGTGAGGAGGTACTGCGTGATACCGTGAAAAAACTGATGCAGGATGAAACGGCCGGGCATATTTTTAGAGTGAAAGGTTTTATGCAGGGTGAGGACGGAACCTGGCGGGAACTAAATGCGACACATAAGGAACTCACGCTTCATCCGGCTGCAAACGGTCAGGAGATTTTGATCGTGATCGGAGATCATCTGGTGGAAGAAGTGATAAGGAAATACTGGGAAATGAAAATCTGATATGGATCATATATTAAAAGTAAGCAAAAAAGGAGAAAAAAGATATGGCTTGTACGACAATTCTTGTTGGAAAAAATGCATCTTATGATGGTTCTACGATGATCGCGCGAAATGACGACTCCGGTTCCGGACATTTTACACCGAAAAAGTTTGTGGTGGTACATCCGGGTGAACAGCCGCGCAGATATAAGTCGGAGCTCTCTCATGTAGAAATAGAGCTTCCGGATGATCCGATGCGCTATACGGCAGTGCCGAATGCGGTGAAAGGAGAAGGAATCTGGGCAGCAAGCGGTGTGAATGAAGCGCATGTTGCGATGACAGCAACGGAGACGATCACTTCCAATCCGCGTGTGCTCGGAGCAGATCCGCTGGTGGTATACCATCCGGCGGAAGACGGAAAAGAAGAGATTCCGGGAGGAATCGGAGAAGAGGATATTGTCTCGATCGTGCTTCCGTATATCCATAGTGCAAGAGAGGGCGTGAAACGTCTCGGAAGTCTGCTTGCGCAGTACGGTACATATGAAATGAACGGGATCGCGTTTCAGGATCAGGACGAGATCTGGTGGCTTGAAACGATCGGAGGGCATCACTGGATCGCAAAAAAAGTACCGGATGACGTATATGTTGTCATGCCGAATCAGCTTGGGATTGACAGTTTTGATTTCGAGGACGCGCTGTCCGGGCAGAAGGAGTACATGTGTTCAGAGGATTTTTTGGAGTTTATCGAGGAACATCATTTGAATCTGTCTTTTGATGGGAAATGTAATCCGAGAACCGCTTTTGGAAGTCATGATGACGCAGATCATGTATACAATACACCGCGTGCGTGGTTCATGGAGCGTTACTTAAACCCGCATACCAAGGTGTGGGATGGCCCAAATGCGGATTACACGCCGCGTTCCGATGACCTGCCGTGGTGCATGGTGCCGGAGCGCAAGGTCACGGTGGAAGATGTGAAATACGTGCTTTCCTCGCATTTTCAGGGTACGCCGTATGATCCGTATGCTGCATACGGTGATAAATCCCTGCGCGGGGCATATCGTTCTATCGGAATCAACCGTAATGATTTTCTTGCGGTCATTCAGATGCGGCCGGATAAAGAGCGTGATGTTCATACGATCGAGTGGCTGGCATTTGCCTCAAATGCGTTTAATGTACTGGTGCCGTTTTATGCGGACGTAGAGGAAACACCGGAGTATCTTTCCAATACGACAGGAAAGGTGTCCACGGACAATTTTTACTGGTCGAGCCGCCTGATCGCAGCAATGGCAGATGCGTCTTATCAAAAATCGGTATTTCATGTAGAACGTTATGAAGAACATGTGATGTCAGAAGGACACAGACTGATCCATCAGTATGATGCTCTGCTTGAAAAAGAAACGGATCAGGGAAAGCGAATGGAGTTAAAGACAAAGGCAAATCGTGCGATTGCAGATATGGTAAAAGAGGCGGCGGCAGATACGCTTGATAAGGTACTTTTTGAATTGAGCAGTCAGATGAAAAATGCATATTCCAGATCGGATGCATAGGAGAAAAGAAAGCGGGAGACTTTACTTAGAGGTCTTCCGCTTTCTTGCTGTATACGATGAAAAACAAAAAAATTGTAAAATAATGTAGAAAAATACGCGAACGGCATATAAATAGGAATGAACAGATTGCGTACAATATCCATATATATTTGGAGATTGTACGAAATGAGAGAAAATGAGTACCAACAGGTTTTGAACCGAATCGTCCAGTTTCGTAAGCAGATGGGTAAAACACAGGTGGACATCAGCAGGGATACGAATCTGAGTCAGGCACAGGTGTGCCGTCTGGAATCCGGACGCAACCGTTATCAGGCGCAGACACTGAAGGAATTCGCAAGACAGGGTATGGACATAGATTATGTTATTACAGGCGAGCATCGGAAAGTAGGAGCGATAGAGCTTCTGATCGAACAAAATGGTGTAACTTCTTGGGAAGAACGAGAACAGTTGATGCGGCTGATCGTATGGCTGTTGGAAGCAGGGCTTGACCGGACAACGGCAGATGTGCCGGAGGACAAACGGAAAAATTACAAAAAGGAATTGCGTCAGCTTGGACAGGTGCTGGATGATGAGGAAGACACAGTGATCTATAAACTAAGAAGCATACACGCGCTGTCACAACTGGAGATGTCTGAACAGCTTGAGATCGGTATTAAGAAATACCGGAAACTGGAACGCGGCGAGACAGACATTGATATCGAACTGATCTGGAATGCCTATCGGAAATTCCGCTGCAGCCCGTCCTATCTGTTGAGCGGGCATATTGAGAATTTTAATATGCTAAACGAGATCTGGACTTATCTGGATGAGACATGCCGCCGCAGCATTACCCAGATAACAAAAATGGGGCAGGAATTGTTGCAGGGCGCGAAAGTTAATACGGATAAATAAGTAAAAGAGTTACCCCGGAGTACGAAATAAGTATTTCCGGGGTATTTATATTTGCGGCGCAAGCGGTTATAATATAGGCATATGACTGGTGAAAGGAAGATGAGTATGTGTACAGCAGCGACTTATAAAACCAAAGATTTTTATTTTGGAAGAACATTGGATTATGAATTTTCCTACGGAGATGAAGTGACCGTCACACCGCGGAATTATCCGTTCCGGTTCCGGTATATGGGAGAGCGGAACAACCATTATGCGATCATCGGAATGGCGCATGTGGTGGGAGATTATCCGCTTTATTATGATGCGGTCAATGAAAAAGGCGTTGGCATGGCAGGTCTTAATTTTGTGGGAAATGCCGCATATCAGGAAGTAGAAGAAGGCAGGGAAAACGTGGCACAGTATGAATTTATCCCGTGGGTGCTCGCACAGTGCGCTTCGGTAAAGGAAGTGCGGGGACTGCTTGGAAAAATGAATCTGGTCGGGACACCGTTTAGTGAACAACTGCCGTGTGCCAGCCTTCACTGGATCATTGCGGATGCTATGGAAGCGATCACGGTGGAATGCATGGCAGATGGACTGCATATCTATGACAATCCGGTCGGCGTGCTGACGAATAATCCGCCGTTTGAGACGCAGATGTTTTTGTTAAACAATTATATGCACTTATCACCGAAACAGCCGGACAATCTGTTTTCAGAGAAACTTCCGCTTGAAACTTACAGCCGTGGCATGGGAGCACTCGGCCTGCCGGGAGATCTTTCTTCGGCATCCCGATTTGCAAAAGCGGTATTTACAAAGATGCACGCAGTTTCTGGTGAAGGGGAGGCAGAGAGTGTCAGCCAGTTTTTTCATATTTTAGGTTCGGTCGATCAGCAGAGAGGGTGCTGTGAAGTTGCGGAAGGAAAATATGAGATCACACTGTATACTTCCTGCTGTAATGCGGATAAAGGGATCTATTATTATACGACTTATGAGAACCATCAGATCACAGCGGTGGATATGCACAGGGAAGATCTTGACGGAAGAACTCTTTCCCGTTATCCGCTGGTGACAGGTGAGCAGATCCGGTGGGAAAATATTTAGTGAAAGATTTCTTGCAACTTCGGGAAAATAAGTGTATAATACACACGATATCAAAGAGTGATGTTGATGGAAGCTGCGGTTTTTATACTTTTTCAGAGAGTCGGTGGCTGGTGTGAACCGATATGGCAGAAGACCTTTCCACTTCCGGAGTCAGCAGAGAGATCTGCGGGTTCGCAGCCCTTATCCTGCGTCAGAGAGGTCATAGCAATATGGCAATTTGGGTGGCAACGCGGAATATTTACCTTCCGTCCCAGATACAGGGATACCTGTATGGGACGGGAGGTTTTTTGTAATAGCGATAAGGAAAACAGACGATACCCATTTGACGACCGCTGATCCAAGCAAGATTCGCGAAATAGTAGAAAGAGGAGAAAGACAGTATGATTGATTTGAAATTTTTAAGAGAAAACCCGGAAATTGTAAAGCAGAATATCAAAAACAAGTTCCAGGACAAAAAGTTACCGCTGGTGGATGAGGTGATCGCGCTTGATGAAGAAGCAAGAGCGGCAAAGCAGGAGGCAGATGATCTGCGTGCCAGCAGAAACAAGCTTTCCAAGCAGATCGGTGCCCTGATGGGACAGGGAAAGAAAGAAGAGGCAGAGGCAGTGAAGGCACAGGTGAACGCAAATGCGGCACGCCTTGCAGAGCTTGAAGCAAAAGAAAAAGAGCTTCAGGAGAAGATCACAAAAGATATGATGGTCATCCCGAATATCATTGATCCGAGCGTACCGATCGGAAAAGATGATAGCTGCAATGTTGAGATCGAAAAATTCGGCGAGCCGGTCGTACCGGATTTTGAAGTTCCGTATCACACCGAGATCATGGAGAGCTTTAACGGTATTGATCTGGATGCGGCAGGAAAGGTAGCCGGAAACGGATTTTACTACCTGATGGGAGACATTGCAAGACTGCATTCCGCGATCCTGTCTTATGCGAGAGATTTTATGATCGACCGCGGATTTACTTATTGTGTGCCGCCGTTTATGATCCGCAGCAACGTGGTTACAGGCGTTATGAGTTTTGATGAAATGGATGCCATGATGTACAAGATCGAGGGCGAGGATCTTTATCTGATCGGAACTTCTGAGCATTCCATGATCGGAAAATTCATTGATACGATCCAGGAGGAAGACAAGTTGCCGTACACGCTGACCAGCTATTCTCCGTGCTTCCGTAAGGAAAAAGGTGCACACGGTATCGAAGAACGTGGTGTTTACCGTATCCACCAGTTTGAAAAGCAGGAAATGATCGTTGTCTGCAAGCCGGAAGAATCCAAAATGTGGTATGAAAAGCTCTGGCAGAACACCGTAGATCTGTTCCGCAGCATGGATATCCCGGTGCGTACTTTAGAGTGCTGTTCCGGAGATCTTGCGGATCTGAAAGTAAAATCCTGTGATGTAGAGGCATGGTCTCCAAGACAGAAGAAATACTTTGAAGTCGGAAGCTGTTCTAATCTGGGTGATGCACAGGCAAGAAGATTAAAGATCCGTGTCAAAGGAAAAGACGGAAACAAATATTTTGCGAACACATTAAACAATACCGTTGTTGCTCCGCCTAGAATGCTGATCGCATTTTTGGAGAATAACTTAAATGCCGATGGAAGCGTAAGTATTCCGAAGGTATTGCAGCCATATATGGGCGGCAAGGAAAAACTGATCCCGAATCAGAAATAATAAAGTGCCGTAGACGGCCTGCAGGATATAAAACAAAAGATGACAGTAAGGGAAGCTCCTTTCTGTCATCTTTTGTTTTGTCATAGCAGCGAGGAAGGGGAAAGCATATCAGATGCAGCAGTCAACAACAGAACCCGATGCGAGTGTATCGGAGGTTTCTGCTTCGGAGCCAGCGGATGCGGCGGCAGAGGAACTGCCTGCATTCATGGCGGTGCTGATCGCCGCTGCCTGTGCTGCGGCTTCCTCTCTGTTTTTTATATTGTCAAAAGAGTATTGGCTGAGCGGTGTCGTATCATCCACATATTCGTCCACATGGCGTTTATGTCGGTTCTCAATGGGAATACTATTTGCAATAGCGACACGTTCCTGGGCTTTCCGTACCCTGCGTTTTTTGGCAAGCTTGGAAGATGTGTTTTTGGCGCGTTTTAGTTTTTTGGCGGCACGTTCTGCCTGCGCTTCACGTTCCAGTTGATTTTCTTTTCGCAGTTTTGCAGATTTTACGAGTCCCTGTTTTTCAATGGACTTTGCGATCCTTTTTGCTTTCTGGATCTCTGACGAGCTGGAGGATGACTGATTTACGGCTTTGGCATCCGCACGTGCCAGAGAAATGACGGCAGAGACCTGAGAAGGAGTGCGCGCTGAAGCGAGCCGCATCAGGTAGCCGGTTTCATTCATGCTTCGATGAACCGAAAATGCCCGTGGCTTTGATTGGCGTTTGGATTTTTTGAATCCTCCTGAAAAAGAGGACTGATGCGAAAAAGCACCAGAGATGTTCATATGCATAACAGTGGTTTCCTTTCTGTAAAAAATGCGGGATAATTATCTATAAAATATATCGTAAAAACAGG
>CAYMCM010000056.1:0-15465 GCA_964388945.1 uncultured Roseburia sp. | reverse complement strand
ACAAAAGGAGGGATGCCGACTTGAATACAGAAATAGCAAATGCTGTGAATGCAGCCGGAGATAAAGCTCAGTATGATACCCGTGTTAAGAGAATCTTAGCATAGAAGAACATATTAGCTCATATTCTGGTAAAAACAGTTGATGAATTTAAAGGCATGAAACCGGAAGATGTTGTAACATATATCGAAGGAGAGCCTAGCATTGGAATTGTACCAGTAGAACCTGGATTGACCAATATAAAAAGAATAGATGCAACAGGACAGCGTATCGTAGGATTTAATACGGAAAATTCAGAGATTAATGAGGGATTAGTCAGATTTGATATTATTTTTTACGTTCGCATGAAAAATGGACTGTCACAGATTATTGTAAATATCGAAGCACAAAAGGATGAACCGACAGAATATAAAATCTTAAATCGGGCAATCTTTTATGTAAGCAGGCTGGTATCATCTCAGAAGGAAAGAGATTTTGTGAATTCTAATTACGATGATATTAAGCAGGTGTTCAGTATTTGGATATGCATGAACATGTATAAGAAAGGTTATACATTAAATCAGATCGCAGATGTAGCTGAAATAAGTGTTGATGAAGTTAGGGCAATTATTAGAAAGAAAGAGCCTGCAATGGCATAAGTAACAAGAAAATATTCTACAGCATTAAGCAGTAAATCAGAGATGTTTGCTGCTTTTTCATGTGAATCGGGTTCTACTTTTTTAATAATTAAGCGTGGAGTGAAATAGATGTAAGCGTAAGTTGTGAAGACAAGAATAACATTGTTTTATTTAAGACATCAGTTAATGATTGGATCATAGATGTAGAAGAGGGTGTATCTTATGAAATTATCACATTTGGGAATATTCGGAGTTGTAAGTCTGTTATCTTACGGGGCAATGGTGTTGTTTTCGCCATTGGCATATCCGGGATATGATTGGATGAGCATGGCAGTCAGTGAACTGAGCGCAGTAGGTGCGCCATCGAGAGAACTGGAAATGCAGTTAAATAGTTTATTTGGTCCCTGCGCAGTAGTTTCTGTTATGGCGGTATGTGTTGCTGTTAGAAACTGTAAAGAAAAGTTACTTAGAAGTGGAGTATACCTGTTTGCAGTGATCGAATGGCTCTGTACAGTAGGCTATGGATGCTTTCCATGGATTTCTGATGCACAGGGAACAAATATTCAAAATATAATACATATTCTGGTGACGGTTTTTGTAGTTTTACTGTCAATCGTTTCGTTGATTATGATTTTCTTAGGAACAAGAAAGAGTAATCTAAAGAGCCTTGGCATCTGGTCTTTGGTATGTCTTTTAGTAATGTTTGCCGGAGCAATAGGAACCAATGTGTTTCCTCAAACAGTATTTGGAATTTTTGAGAGAATGAGCACTTTTTCTTCGGTGATATTTAATGCAGTTTTGGGATGCTATTTGTTTGCTGGGAAATTTGTATATGAAAGAGTTTCTTCAACAGTATTTATAAGTAGAAATAGAAAGGGCAGAAAACATGATAATACATTATGAAAAATTGAACAATATGTTCTTGGTTAAGATGATAGTAAGAGGAGAATGTAAAGAGGAAAAAAGTCAAAACGAGATAAAATAATTATGGAATATTTTTAAAATGAGCCAGACGCTAAGACGCAGAGCTGTTTCTTTGTGGCTTGACAAAACCGGGAAAAAATTGCACAATGTTAAACAATAAGGAGAGATATCATGGCAACCATAAAGGAAATTGCAGAAATAGTAGGCGTTTCAAGTGCTGCGGTGTCCAGAGTTCTTAATTATGACGAGGGAATATCCGTAAGTGATGAAACCAGAGAAGCGATTTTTTCCACGGCAGAAAAAATCGGATATAAAAAAAGAGTGATATATCCGAAAATTGAAAATGTAGCATTGCTTTATTTTACGGATAATGAAGATGAATTAGAAGATGTCTTTTATCATGGGGTAAAGGATGAATTACTCAAACAGGCAAAAAAGATGAATATTCAGCTGCGCGTGTTTGACAGAAATGATGGAATGGAGCAGATTCCGAAAGATCTTAGTGCCTTTATCGCAGTGGGCTGGTTAAACAGGAAAGAAATAGACAGATTATATAAAATATGTAAACGGGGCGTGTTTATTGGCACTTCACCGGATGAAAAGCTTTTTGATGCAGTACGTCCGAATATGGATTCCTTTGTTACACAGATCGTAGATTATTTTATCGATCGGGGGCATAAAGAGATTGGATTTATAGGAGGAACGGATCGAAATATCGATACAGAACAACCGTCTATGGATATTCGGGAATGGTCTTTTAGGCAGAGCGTCTCATACTATAATTGTTTGAATGAAGACTTTATTTTGATCTCGGATAAGTTTACGGTGGCAGAGGGGTATCGGATGGGAAAAGAACTGCTGCAGAAAAAGAAGCTGCCGACTGCGCTCTGTGTGGCGAGTGATACGTTGGCAGTTGGTGTTTTACAGGCGCTTAATGAGCAGGGAATACAGATACCGGAGCAGATTGCGGTTTTTAGTATTAATGATGTGGCGATCGCCAGATACCTTTCGCCGCCGCTTACAACGATGCATATTGATATCCCAAGCATATGTGAGACGGCATTGGATTTATTGAGAAACCGGGTTTTAAACGGGTGTAAAGTGACAAGATCCGTGTTTGTAAATGGAATACCGAAGATTCGTAAAAGTACGTAAAAAGATGTCAGAGTTGGCATCTTTTTTTGTGCATTTTAAATAAAAAGAGTCGGAAAAAATTGTTGATATAGTGAAAATGCTAAGTTGTTTATTGACACGGTCAGAAGAAAAGACTATAATTCAAACAAGTAAATAATTTACCAATAAATAATAAATAATTAACCAAAGGAGGAAGCATGAAATTCATTAAAGGAATGGATGTATCTATGGTGAAGGAATTGGAATCCTATGGTGCTTCTTATTATCTGGATGGAAAAAAGGAAGACCTGTTTCAGATATTAAAAGAATGCGGAACCAATATGATCCGAATCCGAATCTGGCCGGACCCATATGATGAATCGGGTAATGTTTATGGCGGAGGAATGAATGATCTGCAAACAGTCATTGAAATTGCGGATCGTGCCAGCGCAAATGGCATGGATTTTTTACTGGATTTCCATTATAGTGATTTTTGGGCAGACCCGGCAAAGCAGATAAAGCCGAAAGCATGGAAACATTTGGAAGGAAAAGCATTAGAGACGGCGGTATATCTGCATACGGTAGATACATTAAAAGCATTAAAAAACAGAAATCTTGTACCGGCAATGGTGCAGGTGGGAAATGAGATTACCAACGGACTGCTTTGGCCGGATGGAAATCTGGATCATGAGGATGTGATGTTCGGTTTGCTGAAAGCCGGAATCTGCGGTGTCAGAGAACAGTGTCCGCAGGCGAAGGTAGTCATACATCTTGATTTTGGAACAGACAATACGATGTATCGGAAATGGTTTGATGGGGCAAAGGCGGCATCACTGGATTACGATGTGATCGGAATGTCTTTTTATCCGCATTGGAATGGAAGTATGGAAAAGCTTTTGTATAATATGAATGATGTTAGTGCGCGGTATGATAAAGAGGTACTTGTAGCGGAAACATCAATCGGGTATACCACAGATTCTCTTGGGTGTAAGGGAATCGTGTTTCACAAAGAGCAGGAGAAGGCAACCGGATATCCGGCGACCAAAGAAGGACAAAAGGAATTTTTAAAAGACTTATATAAGACGGTACGAAGTGTACAGGATCAAAAAGGTATCGGTGTTTTTTACTGGGAACCGGCATGGCTTCCGATACCGGAGTGTAAATGGTCCAATCCAAGTGGGATCATTTATATGAATGATAAAGCAGAAGCCGGTAATGCAATGGGAAATCAGGCATTATTTGATGAAAAAGGGAATGCAAATGAAGCGTTGTTAGAGTTAAAAGCAATGTAAGATGGAGGTAGTAAAAATGAAAAGAAAAGTGACATGCTTACTGATCGGGGGATTGACGATCGTTGCAATGACGGGATGCGGTGCATCGGGAAAAACGGAAAAGAAAACAGATGAACAGCTTACGATCTGGACGAATATGGAAGAGGAGGTAGACACGTTACAGAAGTATGCGGATGAATGGGGAGAAAAAAATGACTGTAAAGTAGAAGTGATCCATGAATCACCGGATGTGCAGCAGTTTGCGCAGGCGGCAAGAAGCTCTTTTGGACCGGATGCGATAGTAGGAATTCCAAATGATCAGCTCGCAGATTATGTCAATGCCGGGCTGGCTGCGGAAGTACCTGACGCACTTTATAATGACAGCGATTTTTCAGATGCTGCCATACAGGCGTGCTATGTGGACGGAAAGAGATATGCGGCACCGCTTTCGGTTGAGACAACGGCATTGTTTTATAATACGGACATGGTTTCAGAAGTGCCGGATACATGGGAAGAACTGATACAGCAGGCTTCTGAAAACGGTGGGATCTCATTTGATGCGACAAGTATTTATTATGACATGGGCTTTTTGAGAGCATGCGGCGGTTATATTTTTCAGTATCAGGATGGAAAATATGACACATCGGATATTGGACTTGCGAATGCCGGAGCGGTACAGGCGTATGAATTTATCAATGATCTCTACAGCAAATATGAAGTAGTAAGTGCAGATATTACTGCGGATATTGCAAAAAGTAATTTTCAAAATGGAAAATGTGCTTATTATATCGGAGGACCGTGGGATATTACAGGTTTTACTTCGGCAGGAACGAATTTTAAGATCGCTGAAATGCCAACATTTCATGGAAATGATTTTATTACTCCGGTGGGAACACAGGTGAGTTTTGTAAGTAATCAGAGTGAAAATCAAACACAGGCATGGGATTTTATTACATATCTGATCGATCACGGGGCATTAGATCTGTATCAGGCAGGCGACAGGATTCCGGCAAAGCTTTCCGAACAGAAGCTTGATGAAATTGAACAGAATGAGTATTCCCAGGCATTTATCAGCCAGATCAATAAGGGAGAGCCGATGCCGACCGTATCTGAAATGGGACAGTTATGGGATATTCATGTGAATAATGTAAAATCAATGTGGTCAGGGGAACAGACACCGGAGGAAACTGCTCAAAATATGGTAAAGCAGTTGAACGAAGCAGTTGAATTGATGAATTCAGGAAAGTAGTGAAACTATGAAAAAGAAAAACAACAGAGAGGCATATGCGTATCTTGCGCCGGCATTGATCTCTATTTTCGTGGTAACGTTTGTTCCGATCGTGTATACGGTAGTTTTGTCCTTTACAAATTACAATATGTACCATTTAAATGATTTTTCGTTTGTAGGACTGACAAATTATATTACTGTATTTTCGGGAAGTATCAAAAATGTATTTTTTCCGGTACTTGGATGGACGATATGCTTTGCGGTGCTCAGTACGCTTGGTTCTTACATGATGGGGCTTGTTCTGGCAATATTATTAAATAATCCACATATGAAAGAATCGAAGATCTACCGCTCAATTTTAATTGTTCCGTGGGCATTGCCTTCTACGATTGCGATTCTCGCATGGCAGGGGCTGCTGAATGAGCAGTACGGAGGAATCAATAATCTGTTCCATGCGATCGGAATCACATGGAATGCACCGTGGCTTACAGATCCGTTTTGGGCGCGGTTTGGGATCATCATTGTAAATATATGGCTTGGATTTCCGTATATGATGAATGTATGTCTTGGCGGTTTACAGGCAATTTCAGGTGAATATTATGAAGCAGCAAAAATGGACGGAGCATCCCGGTTTCAATGCTTTAAAAGTATCACACTGCCAATGGTAACGAAATTGTCGATCCCGCTTGTGATTTCTTCTTTTGCGTCAAATTTCAATAATTTTGGAAATATTTATATGATTACGCAGGGCGGGCCGGCGAGAGTGGATAATCAGTTTGCCGGATATACAGATATTTTGGCAAGTACGACATATAAAATGACAACATGGTCCAATCGTTATGAACTTTCAGCTACGTTTAGTGTCTTGATCTTTCTCATTGTAGGAACTTTTACCCTGATCAATATGCATTTGTCAGGTTCGTTTAAGGAGGTGGACTAAGTGGGAGGAAAAGTAAGAATGCGCAGAGCACAAAGACGGAACTTATGGTGCAGCAGGATCATTATATGGATCACGATTGCGGTCGTAATGTTTCCGGTATTGTGGATTGTAATGTCCTCTTTTTCGGCAGGAGATAGTTTTTTCCTTTCTTCTTTGTTTCCGGAAAAATTCAGTACACAGCATTATAGAGATTTGTTTCAAAAAACAGATTTTTTATTATGGGTGTTCAATTCGTTGAAATTCTGCTTTATTGTTGCGGTGATTCAGTTGATCATGACATCATTGGCTGCGTATGCGTTTTCGAGACTTCGTTTTACGGGAAGAAAACATGGACTGATGTCATTGCTTGTGCTGCAGGTGTTTCCGAACAGCATGGCAGTGGCAGGATATTACATTCTGATTTATAAATTTCATCTGGTGGACAGCAGTCTGGCACTTATACTGGTGCTGGCAGGAGGAAGTGCGTATAATATCTGGCTTTTGAAATCTTATATAGACGGACTTCCGGTTGAACTGGATGAAGCGGCAATGGTGGATGGCGCGAATCGTTTTTTGGTATTTTATAAGATCATCCTGCCGTTGGCAGCGCCGCAGCTTGCTGTTATCTTTCTGTTTTCTTTTATTGCAACTTATAGTGAATATGTGATATCATCCATATTTTTACAGACACCAGGAAAAATGACATTGGCACTGGGACTGCAGACATTTATCAGTGATCAGTTTGCTGCGCATTGGACGATGTTTTCGGCGGCAGCAGTCTTATCCTCTTTACCGATCATGATCGTATTTATGTGTTTGCAGAGATTTATTCAAAACGGACTGGTCGCAGGCGGTGTGAAAGGATGATGGTTGAACATAGTTTTTTTGAGTCTTGGCAATTTTTGCCGAGGCTCTTTTAAATTTCTAAGCAATCAACTTCTTTGCATTGCCATTCAGAAAATATTTCCCAACTTTATTCGGAACATGTTATAATGACGTTAATCTAATGGTATTAAAGAAGGAAAATGAAATGAGATTGATAAAAGATTATATGCGCAATGCTAAATTGAGAGGCGGATTAAATAAACTGGCAGAGGAGACGTTTGGCATCAGCTTTGAAAACTGGGTGACGGACGGATATTTTGATGGGGAATATATTCCTTATTCTTATGAGGAGAATGGAAGGATTCTTGCGAATGTTTCGGCGAACCGGATGCGGTTTGTACAGAATGGAAAGGAAAGATTTTTTATACAGATCGGTACGGTTATGACAGCACCGGATCAGAGAAAAAAAGGATACGCGGCAGAGCTGATGAGACAGGTGATCGAGGATTATCAGGGAACCTGTGACGGGATCTATCTGTTTGCGAATCTGTCAGCACTTGGATTTTATGAAAAGCTCGGATTTCAGAATGGGCTGGAATACCGCTATCTTTTAAAGAAAGAAAAAATGAAAAAGATCCGGGAAGAAGCTGCAAAGAGAGAAAGGAAAGAAGGATTTTTGCCGGTTTCTGCGGAAGACCAGACGGTAAAAAAGCAGTATGAAAAAGCACTTCGTGACAGCAAGTTTTTTGCGGCACTCGAACAGACAAATAAGTATGCGCTTCAGATGTTTTATACATCCGGGCTGGAGGATGTCTGGTACTGCAAAGATCTGGATTGTTACATGGTGATAGAACAGGATGGGACGACGCTCTGTCTGCAGAGCGTATTGTGTCAGAACGAGATACGGCTGGAACAGGTACTGACACGGATCAGGGAGGATTACGACAGGCTGATGCTTGGATTTGCACCAAAGGAAGCGGATGCTGGTCTTTTTGACGCAGAGCTTTATGATGGAGCCGATGATTACAGACTGTTTTATCTGGGAGAGAAGTTAGCGGAAATCGAGACAGAAAAATTGTTTTTCCCGGTATTCTCACATGCATAATGAAACAAGGAGCGGATTGATATGAATAGAGTAAGAATAAAGAGCAGAGTCGCATTTTTAGCGGCTTTTCTCATGCTGTTTTTAGGAATGGGGAATGTGAAAGTTTATGCCGTGGAAGAAAACAGCAGTACCGGAGCAGTGATCGCGGTTGCCTCGAATGTTTCCGAGCAGGAGATGCAGCCCTATCTGGACGCGTTTAGTCAGAAATATCCGGGAATACAGATTGATTACACCTGCTATTCGGATTATGAGACGGAGATCGGAGAGCAGATTGCAGCGGGTGATTATCCGGATGTGCTGTTTATACCGGGATTCATTTCTTCGGATCAATATGCGGATTATTTTGAGCCGCTTGGAACCAAAGATGAATTTGGAAAAAAGTATAATTATCTGCAGGGTGGTAAGGTTATCCAAAACACGATATACGGCATACCTTCCTCCGCATATGTAAACGGACTGATTTACAACAAAGAGGTATTTGATAAAGCAGGGATCACAGAGCCGCCGAAATCTATAGATGAATTTCTTGAAAGCTTATATATGATAAAAGAACGTACAGATGCGATTCCGTTTTATACGAATTACGCGGCTGGCTGGACGCTTCAGGCATGGGAACAGTATCCGTTTCTGGCTATGACAGGTGATCCGGATTATAAAGAAAATGGATTTGTAAACGAACTGGACCCATTTTTAGATGGAACGACGCATTATCAGGTTTATGAGCTGCTCTATAATATTGTAAAAGAGGGACTTTGTGAGGATTCGCCGGAAAATAGTGATTGGGAACAGTCAAAGATTATGTTAAATGAGGGAAAGATTGGCTGTATGGCGATCGGTTCCTGGGCATTCAAGCAGGTTCAGGATGCAGGAAACAATCCGGATGCGGTAGGCTATATGCCGTTTCCGAATGAAGTAAATGGAAAACAGTATATGACGATTGTGGCGGATTACTGCTACGGTATCAACAAAAATAGTACCGAAAAAGAGGCGGCAAGAAGTTATATTGATTTTATGCTGGATGAGTCCGGCTATGCGCTTGACCACGAGGTGCTCTCCATTGTAAAGACAGATCCGATTCTTGATAGTTATGAGGAGATGCAAAATGTCATCTGCCTTTGTGACAATGAGGCGAGTGATGAGAATTTTCGAAAAAAACAGATCTTATCAACAGATCTGAACATTCTTGACAGTTCGGACGAGATAAAACGTGTGATCGAGGCGGCAGAAGGAAAGACGGATGAAGATTTTTCGGATATAGCAAAGGATTGGAATGAACGCTGGGAATCATCACGGACGGAGGATATGATGCCGGGTGCCGCACTGCATACCACAGTCTTAAACAGTGCGCTCAGTCAAAATTATGAGATTGAATTTTCAAAGACAGAGCAGGAGTATATTGACGGCTTACAAGAGTTAAGAGTTGGATATTTAAAGAACATGGCACCTTTTCAGTATGATTCATCGGGAAATTTCCGTGGGGTTTTAAAAAGCATCATGGACATTGTAGCAGATGATCTGGATGTTTCTTTGGTAGAAAAAGGGTATGATAATACGGATCAGATGGTAAAGGCATTAAATGATGGTGAGATCGATATGATCGCCGGTATGGATAAGTCGCCGAAGTACAGCGCACAGCTTAAATTTTCAACAAAATCCATGGATGTTATGAAAGTCATGGTAAAGAGCAATTCTAAAAAAGCGAACGAAGCATTAAGAGGTTCTATGGCGCAGATCGATGGAGAAGATTATTCTGACTTACAAACGGAGGCATCCCGGATCATAGCAACGGAAAGTCTGGTGGACAGCCTTGGCAAGATCGAGTCGTTAAAAGCAGATTTTACCGTTTCCGACTATTATAGCGTGTATTATTACACACAGGAGCAGGGCTTTGAACATCTGGATATTACACCGATCTCAGGAAGCAGCAGCTTGTGTTTTGCATATGAAAAAGCATGTGATACGAGACTGATCTCGGTATGCAACAAGGTGCTTTACAGCATACCGGATGAAAATATGCAGATCATGCTGGATGAGAGTATGAAAACAGAAGATCAGCGGGTTACACTGGGGCGTTTTATAGAAGCAAATACGATACCGAGCCTGATCGCAATATCTGTATTTTTTGCTGTCATCATTCTGGCGGTTGTGATCCTGGCGAGACAGCGGGCGAAAATGGCAAGGATAGACGCACTCACAGGCATTTACAACCGTTACGGAATCCAAAAGAGCATGAAGCAGCTCTATGAAAAAAAGCATTTTCCAATCCTGTTTTCCATTCTTGACATAGATAGGTTTAAATCCGTAAATGATACACTTGGGCACCTTGGTGGAGACGAGGCATTGCGGCTTCTTGCCAATACGATGAAAGAGGTGTTTGGAAATGAAGCTGTACTTGGAAGATATGGCGGTGATGAGTTTGTGATCGGATTCCACGGAAAAGATATGGAGGCGGCAGCGGCTAAATTTAAGGAACTTGTGTCACGCATGGACAGATGTTTTACTTTCGGAGAGAACAAAGTGCAGCTTTCGATCAGCGTGGGTGTTGTGATCGTAGAAGAGGAAATGCCTTATGATGATGTGTTTAAAGCTGCAGATCATGTGCTCTATTCCGTAAAGGAAGCGGGTAAGAATAATTACCGGATGGAATATTATAATTGAATAATTATTGAGAACATGGTATAACAGATATGTGTTTTTACACGTGAAAAGCAAATTCAGAGGAAAAAGACTGGAGGAAAAAAGACAATGAAAAAGATGGAAGATTACGTAAGAACGATCCCGGATTTTCCGGAACCCGGCATTTTGTTCCGTGATGTGACAAGTGTGCTGCAGGATCCGGACGGATTAAAGCTTGCCATTGATTCCATGATAAAACTGCTTGACGGAGTGGACTTTGATATTATCGCGGGAGCAGAATCGAGAGGATTTATTTTCGGCGCGCCGATCGCTTATGCAATGGGCAAATCTTTTGTGCCGATCCGCAAAAAAGGCAAACTGCCATGTGAGACCATATCTGCGAAGTATGATTTAGAGTACGGCAGTGCAGAGATCGAAATGCACAAAGATTCCGTAAAACCGGGACAGAAAGTGGTACTGGTCGATGATCTGATCGCGACAGGCGGAACGATCGAAGCCGGTGCGCGACTGGTGGAAGAACTCGGCGGGGAAGTCGTAAAGATCATTTTCTTAATGGAACTTGCCGGTTTAAATGGACGGGACAAGCTTGAAAAATACGATGTTGCTTCGGTCATCACCTATGAAGGAAAATAAAACAAATAAAAATAACAGGAGTAAAAGAAATGCTGGAAAAACTATTTAAATTAGAAGAAAACCATACGAACGTAAAAACGGAGGTGCTGGCAGGTATCACGACCTTTATGACGATGGCATATATTCTTGCGGTAAATCCGACGATGCTTTCTGCGGCAGGAATGGATTCCACGGCGGTACTGATTGCGACCTGTCTTGCGGCTTTTGTCGGAACCCTTGCAATGGCGCTGCTTGCAAATTATCCGTTTGCGCTGGCACCGGGCATGGGACTGAATGCTTATTTTGCATATACCGTTTGCGGTAACATGGGTTATGACTGGAGAGTTGCCCTGATGGCAGTGTTCCTCGAAGGAATCATCTTTATCATTCTGTCACTGACCAATGTGCGTGAGGCAATCTTTAATGCGATCCCAAGTACATTAAAGAAGGGTGTCAGTGCCGGAATCGGTCTGTTCATTGCGTTTATCGGACTTCAGGGTGCCCATATTGTTGTGGCGAATGGTTCCACACTGGTATCTTATGTAGACTTCAGAGGAAACTGGCATACCGAAGGAATCTGTGCTTTGCTTGCGCTGATCGGACTTCTGATCACGGTAGTGCTTTATATTAAAAATGTAAGAGGATCGATCCTGCTCGGTATCATTGTAACATGGGTGCTTGGTATGTTGTGTCAGGCAGCAGGAATCTATCAGGTGGATGCGGAAAACGGATTTTATTCCCTGTATCCGACACTTGGCATGACGGATTTTTCTGCGATCGGAAAAACGTTTGGACAGTGCTTTGCAGCAGATTTTGATGGCGTAGGAGTGTTCAATTTCATCGTTGTGTTATTCTCATTCCTGTTCGTGGATATTTTTGATACCATCGGAACACTGATCGGTGTATCTTCTAAGGCGGGTATGCTTGATGAAGAAGAAAAACTGCCGAGAATCAAACCGGCACTGCTTGCAGATGCGATCGCAACTACAGCCGGAGCCGTATTTGGAACATCTACCACGACTACGTTCGTAGAAAGCTCCGCGGGTGTGGGAGCAGGTGCACGTACCGGACTTTCTTCTGTTGTGACCGGATTCTTATTTTTACTGGCGATCTTCTTTGCACCGATCTTTACGGCAATTCCGGGATTTGCAACAGCACCGGCACTGATCTTTGTAGGATTTTTGATGATCTCAGCAGTATTGCAGATTGATTTTTCAGATCTGACCGAGGCAGTACCGGCTTATCTGTGCCTGCTTGCGATGCCGATGGTGTACAGTATTTCTGAAGGAATCGCAATCGGAGTGATCTCTTACGTGTTCATTAATCTGATCTGCGGTAAGAAGGAAAAGATCACACCGCTTATGTATGTGCTGACAGTGCTCTTTGTCTGCAAATACATTTTCTTGTAAAATATGAAAAAACTGTGAAAATAAAAAAACCACTTGAAAAGTGGTTTTTTTATTTCTATAATGTTTGATGTCAAACAAATTAGAAAAGGAATAGGTCATGACAAAAGGTTATGTTTCCAAAAAACTGCATTCACTGTCCAATCTGATCATGCGCTATTTTGAAAATTCACCGATCAAAAAGAGTCTGGATCAGGTGACGGGGACGAATGGCTGGATCATCGGATATCTTGCGGATAATGATGACAGAGCGATTTATCAGAAGGATCTTGAAAAGGAGTTTGGGATCACGCGTTCCACTGCGTCTAAGGTGATCAACCGCATGGAACAAAAAGGTATGATCCGCAGGGAGAGTGTGGCGGAGGATGCCCGGCTGCGCAAACTTACGCTTACACCGGAGGCGTGGGATGTTTTTCACAAGATGGAGACAGACCATACCAATCTGGAGCGGAAGCTGATGCAGGGGTTTTCCGAAGAAGAGACAGAAGAACTGCACAGGTATATTGACAGAATGTACGAGAATATGATGCAGTAACGGGACAATATAAGGAGGGAAAGGATGTTAAAGACATTAGGATCACACATTAAAGAATTTAAAAGAGATTCTCTTTTAACACCGGTCTTTATGATTTTGGAAGTCATCATGGAAACGGTCATTCCGCTTCTGATGGCTTCTATTATTGATGATGGTGTGGAAAAGGGAGACATTCACCATATTTATATGGTGGGAGCTGCGATGGTCATGATCGCGGCGTTAGGACTTATGTTCGGAGTCCTCGGTGGAAAATATGGGGCCAGAGCGTCTTCCGGATTTGCAAGAAACTTAAGAAAGGCGATGTATGAAAATATTCAGACATACAGTTTTTCCAATATTGATAAATATTCGACTGCGGGACTGGTCACAAGACTGACCACAGACGTGACCAATATCCAGAACGCGTATCAGATGCTGCTGCGTATGTGTGTGCGTGCACCAATCAGCATGGTCTGTGCTATGGTGATGGCGTTTGCGATCAATGCGAAGTTAGCATCCGTTTATCTGGTAGCGGTCATTTTCCTGGGTGGATGCCTTGCACTCATTATTCGTCAGGCAACAAAGTATTTCAATCAGGTATTTGAAAAATATGATGATTTAAATGCCAGTGTACAGGAGAACGTCTCCGCGATCCGTGTGGTAAAAGCCTACGTGAGAGAAGATCATGAAAAGCAGAAATTCAAAAAGGCGAGCGAAAATGTATACCATATGTTTGTAAGAGCAGAGAGCCTGATCGCATGGAATACACCGTTAATGCAGTTTACCGTTTATGCCTGTATCCTTGGGATCAGTTGGCTTGGCGCAAAAATGATCGTGGCGGATACGCTTACAACCGGGGAATTGATGAGTCTTCTTACTTATTGCATGAATATTCTGATGAGTCTCATGATGCTTTCTATGGTATTTGTTATGATCACCATGAGTATGGCGAGCGCAAGACGTATCACAGAGGTGCTGACCGAGGAAGCAGACATCAAAAATCCAGATCAGCCGGTCATGGAAGTAAAAGACGGAAGCGTTATTTTCGACCATGTAAATTTCAGTTATAAGAAAGACGCAAAGAGTTATGTGTTAAAAGACATCAACTTAAATATCCATTCCGGTGAGACGATCGGTATTCTCGGCGGAACCGGCAGTGCAAAATCGAGTCTGGTCAATCTGATCACACGGCTTTATGACGTATCCACCGGAAAAGTCATGGTAGGCGGTGTGGATGTGCGTGATTACGATTTGGAAACTCTGCGAAATGAGGTCTCCGTGGTATTACAAAATAACGTGTTGTTTTCCGGAAGTATTCTGGATAACCTGCGTTGGGGTGATAAAAATGCGACAGAAGAGGAATGCCGCCATGCGTGCGAGCTTGCCTGTGCCGATGAATTTATCGAGCGGATGCCGGATAAATATAATACCCATATTGAGCAGGGCGGAAACAATGTGTCCGGTGGACAGAAACAGCGTCTGTGTATTGCGAGGGCATTGTTAAAGAAGCCGAAGATCTTAATTCTTGACGATTCCACGAGTGCGGTTGATACTGCGACCGATGCGAAGATCCGTAAGGCGTTTGCGGAAGAAATTCCGGATACGACGAAGTTTATCATTGCACAGCGTGTATCCAGTCTGATGAATGCAGACCGGATCATTGTGATGGACGACGGATGCATCAGCGGAGTCGGCACACACGAGGAACTGCTTGCAAAAAATGAGATCTACCGGGATGTCTATGAATCCCAGACCGCTGGCAGTGGTGATTTTGACGAGAAAGGAGAGATGTAAGATGCCGGGACCAATGAGACAGATGGGACCGCGCGGAATGCGTGCGGGAACAAAAGAACCGGGAAAATTATTTACACGCCTGATGTCCTACATATTTAATAATTATGGGCTGGCATGTGTGGTCGTTGTGATCTGTATTCTGATCACAGCACTTTCCAGTATACAGGGAACCATGTTTATGCAGACATTGATTGACGATTATATCATTCCGCTCACAAAGAGTGCCGATCCGGATTTTAGCGGACTGCTTCATGCGATCCTGCGGGTGGCAGGATTCTATCTTTGCGGTGTGGCAGCAGCATATGCATATACCAGAATCATGGTAAATGTCACACAGGGAACTTTAAAAAATTTCCGTGATGATATGTTTTTAAAGATGGAGACCCTGCCGATCAAATATTTTGATACCCATGCGCACGGCGATATCATGTCCTGTTATACCAATGATATTGATACCCTGCGTCAGATGATCAGCCAGAGTATTCCGCAGCTGATCTCCAGCG
>CAYMCM010000055.1:0-15603 GCA_964388945.1 uncultured Roseburia sp. | reverse complement strand
GTGAAAAACAAACAAAAAAATGCGGAGGCTTTTGGAAAAAAACTGGAATTGACATTCCAAACAGATTTCAGTAGAATACATTCGACGTTAGGAAATGTTATATTATATTAAATAAGAAAGGAAGGGGTAAATACGGAGAATCTGTCAAAAGCACTGATGGAAGAATTAAACTGTGAGACAGCGTTTACGATTCCCATTTTTGGTGGGATACCGGTTGCTGAATCCGTGGTTGTCACCTGGTTTATCATGGCAGTGCTGGTCATAGGTTCGATCCTTTTGGTGCGCGGGCTACGTGTGGAAAATCCAGGCAAAAAGCAGCTGGCACTTGAGACAGTGATCGGAACGATCTATGACTTCTTTTATGATCTTCTCGGAGAAGAAGGCAAGTGTTATATTCCATATTTGATGACGGTGGCTTTATATATCGGAATTTCAAATATGATCGGACTGCTCGGAATGAAATCTCCGACGAAGGATGTGGGCGTTACCGGGGCGCTGGCATTGATGAGCATTATTCTGATCGAATTTGCGGCAATCCGAAAAAAGGGAGCCAAGAAGTTCTTAAAGAGTTTTGCAGAACCGGTTCCAGTCATGCTTCCAATGAACATACTGGAAATTTTCATTCGTCCATTGTCACTGTGTATGCGTCTCTTTGGTAATATCATCGGCGCATTCGTAATCATGGAACTTATTAAAATCGTTGCACCGATTTTGGTGCCGATTCCGTTCAGCTTCTATTTTGATATTTTTGACGGGCTGATTCAGGCATATGTATTTGTCTTTTTAACATCTTTATTTATGAAAGATACTATGGAATAAAAATTAAAACAAAGAAAAAGAAAAGGAGTTGTATCATTATGACATCATTAATAGCAATCGGAGCAGGTTTAGCAGCATTAACAGGTATTGGCGCAGGTATCGGTATCGGTCTTGCAACATCTAAGGCAGTAGACGCGATCGCAAGACAGCCGGAAGCAGAAAGCAAGATCACAAAAGCATTACTGCTTGGTTGTGCCCTGGCAGAAGGTACCGCGATCTTCGGTATGGTTGTTGGTATCCTGATCATCTTATTCCTGGGTTAATCCAAAGAAAGGACTTGGTAGAGAATGCAATTATTAAGAATCGATTGGAATGTCCTCTTTACCATCATAAATCTGATTGTTCTTTATCTGTTACTGAAAAAGTTCCTGATCGGACCGGTAACATCGATCATGGAACAGCGTAAGACACTGATCGACGGACAGCTTGCGGATGCAGACAACAAGAGGAAGCAGGCAGATGAGCTGAAACAGCAGTATGAAGACCTGTTGACAGGCGCACACGAAGAATCAGCAAAGATTCTCGAAGAAGCAAGAAAGAATGCGCAGAAGGAATATGACAACAAGGTGAGTTTGGCAGATGCCCAGGCAGATAAGATCATTGAGAATGCACACAAAACAATAGAACTGGAGCGGGAAAAAACCGTGCAGGATCTTCAGTCCCAGATTGCAGATCTTGCCCTTGCGGCGGCCGGAAAGGTGATCGGCGAAAAGAGCACGGCAGCGGGCGACCAGTCATTGTATGATCAGTTTTTAGCTAAAGCAGGTGATGCGGATGACACAGACAGCGAGTAATTACGGAACAGTCCTCTATGAACTGGGTATAAAAAAAGAGGTCATAGAAGAGACGGAAAGAATATTTTCTCTTACACCGGAACTGCAGAAGTCTTTAGAAAGTCCGATTGTTTCCGCAAAAGAGAAGCGTAAACTGGTGGATTCCATTTTCCCGGAGGAAGCAAGGAGCTTTTTAAAGGTGCTCTGCGATAATGGCAGTGTGAGTGAGCTTGCAGATATTTTTTCGGCATATCAGACCTGCTATGATGCGCACAACGGCATTTTACGAGCGACACTTTCCTATGTTACTCCGCCGACAGAAGTCCAGCTTGCGCAGATAAAAGCGCGTCTTGCCGGAGAGTATGGGAAAAAGGAAGTGCAGATAGAACTGAAAGAACAGCCGGATCTGATCGGTGGTTTTGTAATTCGTGTGAAGGACAAGGAAGAGGACTGGAGCATGAAAGGGCGTTTGAATAAATTGAAGCAGGAATTGATTTGGAGGTGATAACGTGGGTTCCATAAGTTCAGAAGAAATTATTTCCATTCTGAAAAGTGAAATAGAAAACTATGACATGGTAAGCAGCGGACAGGAGGTCGGCGAAGTCATCTGGGTCGGTGACGGTATCGCAACGGTCTATGGGATCGAGCATGCCATGTATGGCGAAATCGTTATCTTTGAAAATGGTGTAAAGGGAATGGTGCAGGATATCAAGAGAGATCAGATTGGCTGCATCGTTTTAGGAAAAGATACCGGAATAAAAGAAGGAACAAAAGTAACCAGAACAAAGAAAAAGGCAGGTGTCCCGGTTGGTGATGCCTATCTTGGAAGAATCGTCAATGCACTGGGAGCACCGATCGATGGAAAGGGTGAGATTCCGGCAGAGGATTACCGTGCCATCGAACAGGAGGCACCTGGCATTGTAGACAGACAGTCCGTAAATCAGCCGTTAGAGACAGGTATTCTTGCAATCGACTCCATGTTTCCGATCGGGCGCGGACAGCGTGAGCTGATCATCGGTGACCGTCAGACAGGTAAGACATCGATCGCCGTAGATACGATCTTAAACCAGAAGGGCAAGGATGTCATCTGTATTTATGTTGCGATCGGACAGAAAGCATCTACCGTGGCAAAACTGGTAAATACGCTGACCAAAAACGATGCGATGGATTACTCGGTTGTGCTTTCTGCAACCGCGAGCGATTCTGCATCTTTGCAGTATATCGCACCGTATGCAGGTACTGCATTGGCAGAATATTTCATGTACAAGGGAAAAGATGTGCTGATCATTTATGATGATCTTTCCAAACATGCGGTGGCTTACCGTGCGCTTTCCCTGCTCTTAGAGCGTTCTCCGGGACGTGAGGCATATCCGGGTGATGTATTCTATTTACATTCCAGACTGCTGGAGCGTTCCAGTAAGTTAAATGATAGATTAGGCGGAGGCTCCATTACCGCACTGCCGATCATTGAGACGCAGGCAGGCGATGTGTCTGCTTACATTCCGACAAATGTAATTTCCATTACCGATGGACAGATCTTCCTTGAGAGTGATCTTTTCTTCTCCGGTATGCGTCCGGCAGTAAACGTCGGTCTTTCCGTATCCCGTGTCGGCGGTGCGGCACAGACTAAGGCAATGAAAAAAGCTTCCGGAAGTGTGCGTATCGATCTGGCACAGTACCGCGAAATGGAAGTGTTCACACAGTTCAGCTCTGATTTGGATGATGCAACGAAAGAGCAGCTCCAGTACGGAAAAGGACTGATGGAATTATTAAAACAGCCGTTATGCCATCCGATGAGTCTTGCAGAACAGGTCATCACGCTGGTTACGGCAAACAAGCGTCTGCTGCTTGATGTAGACACGAAAGAAACCAAGGATTTCCAGAAGCGTCTGCTTGAGTTCTTCGCGGCGGAACATAAAGATATCATGGACACCATCAATGAGAAAAAGGTGTTAGACGATGCGATCACAGAATCAATCGTAGAGGCAGTCAAAGAATTTAAGAGCAGGTGATAGGATATGGCAAATACCAAGGAAATCCAAAAGCGAATGAAAAGCATTCAGGATACCATGAAGATCACGAATGCCATGTATATGATATCTTCTTCGAAGCTGCGCGTTGCGAAGCAGAAGCTTGAGGATACGGAGCCTTACTTTTATTCTCTGCAGATGGCGGTTTCCCGTTTCCTCAGACATATTCCGGATACGGAGAGCCGTTACTTTGACCAGAAAACGGAGATCCCGGATGCTGAGAAAAAGAGAGGCTATATCGTGATCACTGCAGATAAAGGTCTTGCGGGTGCATACAATCACAACGTGATCAAAATGGCACATGAGCTTTTTGAACAGGGAAACAACAATAAGCTGTTCGTTGTTGGTGAACTGGGGCGTCAGTATTTTGCAAAAGAAGGACTTGAGGTAGATACCGAGTTTAAATATACGGTGCAGAATCCTTCCCTGCACAGGGCGCGTGTCATTACAGACCGCGTGATGGAACTGTATGACAAGGGAGAACTGGATGAGGTTCATGTGGTATATACCAAAATGGAGAATGCATTTCATATGAATGCAGAAAAGATCCAGCTTCTTCCGCTCAAAAAAGAAGATTTCATGCGCGCTCCGATCGATACCTATCAGGAGGAGATCAAGGTGGAGCCGTCCATGGAAGCAATCTTAGAGCATGTGGTTCCGAACTGTGTAACCGGCATCATTTATGGTTCTTTGGTGGAATCTTTTGCGAGTGAACAGAATTCAAGAATGATGGCGATGCAGACTGCAACAGACAGCGCAAAGGAAATGCTGCAGAGCCTGTCCATTCAGTATAATCGTGTAAGGCAGGCTGACATCACGCAGCAGATCACTGAGGTGATCGGCGGTGCCAAGGCACAGAAGAATAAGAAAAAGAAATAGAGAAGAATGAAGAAAGGAGGTTCCCTCCCGCTATTTGAGAGGTAAATGGAATGAAAAAAGGAAAAATCGTACAGGTTATGGGACCTGTTGTTGACGTTGAATTTGAAGATAACGACCTTCCATTTATTAAGGATGCGTTAGAGGTGGACAACGGCGGTAAGCGCTGCGTAATGGAAGTTGCACAGCATATCGGAAACAACACCGTCCGTTGTATCATGCTGGCATCCAGCGAAGGACTTCATAAAGATATGGAAGTAACAGCTACCGGAAGCGGCATCAAAGTTCCGGTCGGCAAAGGAACCTTAGGACGTTTATTTAATGTATTAGGAGATACTCTGGATGGTGGTGAGTCTCTCGAAGGAGAGAAGCACTGGGTCATCCACAGAGATCCGCCGAGTTTTGAAGACCAGAGCCCGGTTGTAGAGGTGCTTGAGACAGGTATTAAGGTTATCGACCTGCTTGCGCCTTATGCAAAGGGCGGTAAGATCGGTCTGTTTGGTGGCGCCGGTGTAGGTAAGACCGTACTGATCCAGGAGCTGATCCACAACATTGCAACGGAACACGGCGGATATTCCATCTTTACCGGTGTTGGAGAGCGTTCCAGAGAGGGTAATGATCTTTGGACAGAAATGACGGAATCCGGCGTTATCGATAAGACCGCCTTAGTCTTTGGTCAGATGAACGAGCCGCCTGGAGCACGTATGAGAGTTGCGGAGACCGGACTTACAATGGCAGAATATTTCCGTGATGAGGAACATCAGAACGTACTTTTATTTATCGATAATATTTTCCGTTTCACACAGGCAGGTTCCGAAGTGTCCGCACTGCTCGGACGTATGCCGTCAGCCGTTGGTTATCAGCCGACACTGGCAAATGAAATGGGTGAGCTGCAGGAACGTATCGCATCTACCAAGAACGGATCGGTAACTTCCGTACAGGCAGTTTATGTGCCTGCCGATGATTTAACAGACCCGGCTCCGGCGACTACTTTCGCCCATCTGGATGCCACCACCGTTCTTTCCAGAAAGATCGTGGAACAGGGTATTTATCCGGCAGTTGATCCGCTGGAATCCAACTCCCGTATCCTGGAAGAGGATGTAGTCGGAAAAGAACATTATGAGACTGCAAGACGTGTGCAGGAAATCCTGCAAAAGTATACTGAATTGCAGGACATCATTGCGATTCTTGGTATGGAAGAGCTTTCCGATGAAGATAAACTTACCGTATACCGTGCAAGAAAGATCCAGAAATTCTTATCCCAGCCGTTCCATGTAGCAGAGAACTTCACCGGTATGGCAGGTAAATATGTTCCGTTAAAAGAGACGATCCGCGGATTTAAGGCGATCATCGACGGAGAGATGGATGATTATCCGGAAGCTGCATTCTTTAACGTCGGAACGATCGATGATGTAAAAGAAAAGGCAAAGCAGATGGATAGCACAGGTTCCGCCAACTAGGAGGAATGAAGCATGAATACATTTAGTCTTAAAGTGATTGCCTGTGACCGTGTGTTTTTTGACGGAAGATGCAAACAGGTCATTCTTCCGCTGGAAGATGGTCAGAAAGCAATTCAGGCGCATCATGAAAATATGGCGTTTGCCGTGGAAGTCGGAGAGATCCGGATTCAGGAAGAAAATGGCAACTGGATCTACGGTGTCACCGGAACCGGATTTGCACAGATCATGAACAACCGTGCAATGGTCATTGTAGATACCTGTGAGTCACCGGAGGACATTGATGTCCGGCGTGCAAAAGAAGCCAAAGAGCGTGCCGAGGAACAGCTCCGCCAGAAGCAGAGCATACAAGAGTATTACCGTTCTAAGGCATCCCTTGCGAGAGCAATGGAACGTTTGAAGGCGAGCAGCCATGACAGACCGCTCGGATATTAGGGCAGGATTACGAAAGACAGCAAAAGACAGCCGATTTTGGCTGTCTTTTTTTGCGCCGGGATGATACAATAGGAAAAGCAGTCTAATACGAAAAAATAGGTAGGGAAATACCGGGCAGGAGGGAAGAAACAGTGATCTATCTGTTTACGGCATTGTATGCGGAGGCACAGTGCATTATAGAGCATTATCAACTGAAAAAGGATACGACGCATACAAGGTTTCAGCTTTTTGAGAATAAGGAGTCAAAGATACGCCTGATCTTAACCGGTGTCGGAAATATCGCGGCGGCGTGCGCAGTCAGCAGCATCTTTGGCGAATTTTCTCCGGAGAAAGAGGATTTTCTGGTCAATATTGGAAGTGCGGCAGAGATTTCGCAAGATGTGCCAACAAGGGATCATAGATTGCTTGCGGTGGATGCCGCTGCTATGAAAGAGGGAATTTTTTTGTGCAGCAAGATCACGGAGCAGACGACAGGGCGCACTTTTTATCCGGATGTACTCTACCGCCATCCGTTTGCGGAAGCGGAGATCTTAACAGGTGCAGTGCCATACAGAGGAGATTCTGTGCTGGCGGAAGAGGTTCGGCTTTATGATATGGAGGCGGCGGCAGTCTATCAGGCAGGCGCATATTTTCTTGGACCGCATCAGATGGCGTTTTTAAAGGTAGTGACAGACCACGGAGTTACTGATGATGGGAAGTCTGAAAAGCCGGAGCAGATCGGACAAAAGATCGCGGCGCAGGAGACGGCGATCTGTGCGTACATTGATCACCTGCGCGCAATGGAAATAGAAGAAAATGACAGTAAGGCAGATTATGGCGTGGACGAGGCGGATGTGGAACGGCTGACGCAGGATCTTCACGCCTCAAGGACGATGGAGGCTATGGTGCGGCAGCATATCCGTTACTGGTCGCTTGCGGGGATTGATTACCGGGCAGTGATCCGGGAAATGTATGCATCCGGAAAACTCCCGTGCAGGGACAAGAGAGAGGGGAAGAACTGTTTTGAAGAGATCCGGCGAAAATTATTATAATAGGTTTTTTTCCCATATTTATGTGGAACGAGGGGTGAAAGATCATCCGCGTACAAAACGGATTCTGGCAGAATTTCCGCAGGCACAGGTGGTCTGGATCGACCATTACAAGGATGTGTTCTGCCGGAGGGGGCAGGATTATCTGAGGCAGCACCGGGCGCAGAGTCTGATCCTCGCGGCGAAACAGGGAACGCGGATCTATCCCGGAGCACCGGTTTGTCAGAATTTTGGAAACTCGTATTTTTATTACACTTCCTGTGTGATGAACTGCATTTATGATTGTGAGTACTGTTATCTGAAGGGCATGTATCCGTCCGCGCATCTGGTCATTTTTGTAAATCTGGAGGATATTTTCTCCGAGGTACAAAACGTGCTAAAGCAGCATGATATGTATCTGTGCGTATCTTATGATACAGATCTGCTCGCACTCGAGGGTATCACGGGTTATGCAGAGGAATGGGTGCGATTTGTGAAGGAATGCGAAAAGATACGGGTGGGGGAGCACAGGCTTTGCATCGAACTCCGGACGAAATGTGCGAACCACAGTTTTTTTAAGAATACCAAACCGTGTTCTGGCGTTGTGTATGCGTTTACGATGTCGCCGCAGGAGGTCATAGAGCGGTATGAGCATTACACCCCGTCGCTTGCGCAGCGTATTACGGCAGCGGCAGAAGCACAGGCGCGTGGCTGTATGGTGCGGCTCTGTTTTGATCCAATGATCTATCATGCGGGCTGGAAAGATTCTTATGAAAGGATGCTTCTTGCGATTGCGGAGCAGATGGACTGGGACAGACTGTTTGATGTGAGTGTGGGGAGCTTTCGCGTTTCCCAGGATTACTTAAAGAAAATGCGGAAGAACGCGCCGAATTCTGCAGTTGTCCAGTTTCCCTATGAAAATGACAGAGGCGTTTATCATTATGGGGACGGGCTGACACAGGAAATGGAAGGATATCTGGTGGAGCGGCTGTTACGGTATCTGCCGGAGGAAAAGATATTTTTGTGGGAGAAGGAGGAAACATAGATGAGACAGGCAGTGATCATAACCGGTGCCTCGTCCGGGATCGGGTTTGCGGTGAGTGAGCGGTTGTGTGACATGGACTATGAGGTGTTTGGCTTTGGAAGAAATTTTGAGTTATGTAAACTGGAAAGGCCGAATTTTCATCCGATCACCTGTGATCTTTTAGATACGGCGAAACTGACCGGGCAGGTAAAGCAGATCGCGGCGGACTGGGAGATCCATGTGCTGATCAACAATGCGGGCGTTGCCTACTATGGACTGCATGAGGAACTGAACGCGAAAAAGATCGCCGAAATGGTGCGCACCAATCTGGAAGTACCGATGATTTTAAGCGCGCAGCTGTTGCGGACTTTAAAAAAGAACAAAGGTCATATCATAGATATCGCATCCGTCACAGCGGTAAACAGCAATCCGCACGGCTGCGCGTATGGAGCCACAAAGGCAGGGCTTTACAGCTTTGGAAGAAGCCTGTTTGACGAGGCACGAAAGTACGGAGTAAAGGTGACAACGATCTGCCCGGATATGACAAAGACCAAGCTCTATCGGAATGCGGACTTTATGGAAGCGGAGGAAGAAGAGGCGCGCCTGCTGCCGGAGGATGTTGCAGATGCGGTTGTGTTTGTGCTTGGCGCGCGGGATGGCATGGTGCTGTCGGAACTCACCTTAAAACCGCAGTTGCACCGGATCAAACGAAAAGGTGCAAAGAAAAACTAGATCAGACTTCCTGGAAATAACCGTTTTCTGTTTTTGCCTTATTCAGATCAATGACCGATTCCTGTATCAGTTCCCTGAAAAAGTTTTCGTATAGGGAACGATGTTCAGAATTTTCCTGAATATCGAGCATAACAAACAGTACATTGAGAATTGCATGTATTGCGATCTCTGTGGAATACATATTTTCAATCAAGGAATAAGATGTCCTGGGTAATATAATTGGAATGGACACATACTCCATGAGTGGAGAAACATCACAAGTGGTAATGGCAATAACAACGCAGCCTTTACTGTTGGCGGTTGCCGCCATTTTTACGGTATCTTTGCTGTGCCCACTTTGTGAAATAGCAAGCAGTACGCTTTCGGAAGTAATTGTGAGGGCGTCTTGTTTCATGCTGAAATGATTGGTGGAAAGAAAAGTTGGTATGCCGATGCTTTTCAGCTGGAACTGGAAATTGGCAGCAATAAGACCGCTGTTGGCATTGCCGCAAAGATATACATTTTTAGCTTTTAGCAATGCATTGGTAGCTTCAGTTAGTTTGCTGTAATCTAAGTATTTCAGTGTATTTGTAAGTGTGTGGCAGTTGGTCTGAAGCATTTTTTGTGTTAAAAGAGCCGGGGCAAGATTATCTTCAGTAATTTCATAATGCAATCGGGAAGATAATTCATTCGAATGTTTTGCCAGTTCCAGTTTAAATTCGCTATAGCCGGAATAGCCGATAAGTTTGCAGAAACGAACAATGCTAGAATAAGAGCTGTCGGCTAGTTTCGCCAGTTCTGTTACAGACAGATAAGGTATCTTTTCCGGATTTTTCAGTATCACATCTGCAATCATTTTTTCTTTATAATGCAGTGTATCATAAACACTGTTAATTTGAATCAGTGGATTTCCCTTCATTTATTTCTCCCAACTAAATTAAAAATTTTACGATCAGTATAGATTTTATAAGATAATTCTATTTTACACGAATTCTGTAAAATGTAGAAGTAAAATTTATTTTACAAAAACCATACGCGGTTCATATACTTTTTACTATTTTTATAGATTCTTTTTACTCAAATATGATGGAATAAATTTCCGCAAAACGATAAAATAATTTCCGTAGAGAAGCAGTGAGAATAAAGGAAATAAGGGAGGCACAAAATTTTGGGAAGTTCATCATTGAAAAAAAGTAAAAAGAAAAAGCGTGTAAACCTTCTGCCATATTTTTTAATTGCGCCAGCAATTATTCTTTTCCTGATATTTACTTATTTTCCATTTTTAAAAGCAATCGTTCTATCTTTTTGTCTGACGGACAAATCTGGTAATGCAACCAAATGGGTCGGACTGGAAAACTGGATTCGGGTTTTGAGCAAGAGCTCTTTTTGGAATGTTGTAGGCATCACGCTTAAGATGGCTTTTGTTAATCTGATTCTGACTTGCGCAATAGCAATGCTGTTTGCTTTGATGGCCAATAAAAAGGTGCGGTTTTCTAAAATTTATCAGACTATGTATGCGTTGCCAATGGCGATTGCATCTGCACCGGCAACAGCGATTTTTCTGTTTATCTTACGGCAGAAGAATGGGCTTTTAAATAATTTACTTGGAAACGCAGGAATCAGTTGGACGACGGAAATGCCATATGCATTCTGGTCAGTTTGCGCAATGACAAGTTGGATGCATGTGGGTGTCAGTTTCATTTTCTTTCTTGTGGGATTTCGAAATGTACCGGAAGAATTGCTGGAGAGCGCATGGCTTGACGGAGCGGGACCGCTTAGCAGGATTCGCTATATATTGATTCCAATCGCTTCTCCACAGATTTTTTTTGTGATATTTTTAAATATTGCAAATTCATTTCAGAGTTTTGCGCAGATTAAACTGCTGACAGGAGGAGGACCGGCAAATCAGACTAAAAATCTAATCTACTATATTTATGAAAATGCAATTATAAATGGGCGCTTTGAGACGGCGTGTGTGCAGGCGGTTTTCCTGTTTGCTCTGATTTTTCTGGTAACAACGATACAATTTACATTAGAGAAAAGGATGGTTCATTATCAATGAAACCGAGACAAAAGAAAAAAATAAAAACTATAATCATGTTCCTCATAAATCTTGTATTAGGAATTATCTTTATTTCACCGTTGATTGTGGGATTTTGCTTTTCTTTTCAGAAGGAAAGTGAATTGGGGATCTATCCGTTGAAATTGATTACGGATTCGCCGACATTGCAAAATTATATTGAGATATTTCAGAGTGTTCCTCTTTTAAGTTACTTGAAAAACTCTGTGATTGTCTGTGGGCTTACTATTTTTGCACAGATTGTTGTTGCATGTCTGGCAGCGTATGGATTTGCATTTTATGAGTTCCCATTTAAAAGAACGCTATTTTCCATTGTACTTATGACAACAATGATTCCGGGAGAGGTTACGGTAATTACGAATTATACGACGGTACAGCATTGGAATCTTACCAATACCTACGCTGGACTATCGGTTACATCATTGATTTCTGGCATGGCAATCTTTATGATGAGACAATATTTTCTGACATTGCCAAAGGATTTTCGAGATGCTGCCAAAATAGATGGGTGTGGGGACATGGGCTTTTTGTTTCATGTTGTATGTCCTTTATCGGTACCAACGATTTCATCCTTGGCCATCTATCTGTTTGTGCAGATATATAATCAATATTTCTGGCCGTTACTTGTTACCAATACAGACAAAATGCGTACGATTCAGATTGGAATTTCTTACCTGGTAACAGGAGATACACTGTATTATGGACATATTTTGGCAGGTGCTGTAATAGCAGTTCTTCCGGTAGTGATCGTTTACATTTTTGGTCAGGATTACATTATCAAAGGGATGACAGCAGGTGGGGTCAAAGGATAGAAAGATCACGAAAGTGTTCTTATATATAAAAAACATACAAGAAAGGAAAAAAGAAAAATGAAAAAGAAAATTGCAGCGCTTCTTATCTGCGCAATCACAATTGGAACTGTAGGCTGTGGCAGCAGCTCCGGTGCGGGAGAGGAAACAGAAACAATCAAAGGACAGGAAAGTGAAGCAGAGGTAGTCAGTGCAGCAGCTAGTGAGACTGGAGATTCACCGGTTGAGGTTGTATGGTGGACTTATTTTTCAGATCCGTTTCTGGGATATGTCCAGAATATTGTGGATGATTTTAATAACAGTCAGGACAATTATCATGTAACGGTGGAATATCAGGGAGACCAGTCAGAATTAAATGCTAAGATTCAGTCTACAGCAAAAGAAGATTTGCCGGCATTGTTTTCTGGTGCTGTGGAAAATGTAGCAATGTATGCGGGAGCCGATTATTGTGCACCTTTGCAACCATACGTGGATGCGGATAAAGCAGGCTGGTCGGAACTTGACAGTACATGGGAGGCGATTCGCAGTGCATATTGTGACAATGAAGAAAATCAGATTGGCTATCCGATGGGCTTTAGCTATCCGGGCATTTTCTACAATGCAGATATGTTGAAGGAAGCAGGGGTGGATCCTTCCGGAATAAAGAGCTATACCGACCTGTATGATGCATGTGAGACATTGGTGGGAGGCGGTTATACCACTTATGGTGTCGGATTCCATAAAGATGGATATTACTTTAATGCTGCACTTGGTCGTGAGGGCATTCAGGCATACAATAATGATAATGGACTTGGTTCAGAGCAGATTACGGAATGCTTATATACCAGTGACGAAAAAGTACATGATGCAATCTATAATATGTTAGATGTATATCAAAAACTGCATGCGGAAAATCTTTGTGTTCCGTTTGGATCTGATTATCAGACTGAAACTATGCCACAGCTTGCATCTGGTGACTGTGCAATGATGATGGGCGTGGTATCCATGACAAACCGGGTGCTGAAAGCAGTCAATGGCTCTTTTGAGGTTGGTATTATTCCGATGATTTCTGCTACGGAAGACGGAAAACGTACGGGAGAACCGGCTGGAGGTACAGGTACATTTATCGGAAATAATGGAAACAAAGAGGAAATGCAGGGCGCTTATGAGTTTATCAAATTTGCGAGCAGCGGGGATCAGGCAGCTTATTTCGCAACACAGACCGGCTATCTTGCACCAAATCAGGACGCATATGATGCAGAAGAATATCAGAAATATGTTTCGGATACATTCCCAGCAGTAAAAGCGATTTATGATTCTTTATCCAAATCAGACGATTCTGCGTTAAATCCGTACATTCCTATTTCAAATGAGATGAAAGATGCAAATCTGCTTGCGATAGAGACAGTTTCTGCGGATCCAAACGCTGATATTGATAATGCAATTCAGACAGCGGAAGAATCGATTCAGGATGCAATTGATCTTTACAATGATTCCAATAACTAAAGAAATATTTTGAAATGAAGGAGGGTGTTTGTTATGAAGAAAAAACGGTTGATCGTATTCTCTGTGGATGCTATGGTCTGCGAGGATATTGAGGAACTACGCAAGCTGCCTAATTTTCAAAAATATCTGGAGCATGGATGTGAGGTGGTAAATGGAATGAAAACCATTTACCCCTCTGTAACTTATCCAGCGCATGTATCAATGATCACAGGTTGCTATCCAAATAAGCACGGAGTCATCAGCAATTTTGATTTTACAACAAAAAATAAGGATCAGAACTGGAAATGGTTTCGAAATGCTTATTGTGTGGAAGATATTTTTACGGCGGCAAAAAAGAAAGGGTATACAACAGCATCTTTTTCCTGGCCAGTTACGGGAAAACACGAAAGTATTGATTGGTTAATGGATGAATACTGGATGCCAAATCCAGGAAATACGCTACGCAGCAGTTTTCGTGAAGCGGGTTCTAGTGAAGCAATGTTGGATATTATTGAAAAAAGTGCCTGTTACTTGCCGGAAGGGTATGAGAAAGGTGGAAAACTGGCGTTTATGCAGTGGCCGACAGTGGATGATTTTATTATACATGTGGCATGTGATGTAATAAAAGAACATGCACCGGAAGTCGTATTTGTCCATACAGGCACTTTTGACAGCTTTCGTCATTCTTATGGAGTGTTCAATCGTCATATAAAAGAAGCTGTTCGAAATCTGGATCAGTATATTGGAATGCTGATGGATGCCTGCAGAAAGGCTGGTGTGCTGGAAGATACAAATCTGGTGCTGGTATCGGATCATGGACAGCAGGATATTAAAAGGACAGTAAATGTAAATGTACTACTGGCAGACAAAGGGCTGATAGATGTGGATGATAAAGGTCAGGTTGTGGATTTTAAGGCGTTTAGTTTTTCTAATGCAATGTCTGCATTAATTTATTTAAAAGATAGAAATGATGAACAGCTGAAACAATGCGTTTTTGAATATCTCAAAAAGTTGGAAGCGGAGGGAGTCTATGGCATAGGAAAAATATATACGACAGAGGAGATTGAAAGAGAAGAATCTCTGTCAGGTGATTTTTCCTTTGTAATAGAAAGTGATGGATATACTTCTTTCGGGGATGCAGCGGTTCGTCCATTAGTGCAAAATTTTGATGCCAGAGACTATCGTTTTGGACATGCAACACATGGGTATTTGCCAGAGCAGGGACCACAGCCGGTTTTTGTGGCAAAAGGTCCGGATTTTAAAGAAAATTTTAAGATAGCATGTGGGAGAGTTGTGGATGAAGCCCCTACTTATGCACGGATTCTGGGAGTCACGCTTGCGGATGCAGATGGAGTGACAATGGAAGAAATAATAAGATAAGGGAGAAAATAGATGCGTTTGTATTTGGTAAGACACGGTGAGACGCAGTGGAATAGAAGCGGCAAGATACAAGGGCAGGTAGAAATTCCGTTAAATGCGAATGGAGTGAAGCTTGCGCTTGCTGCAAGAGAAGGGCTAAAGAATATTGTTTTTGATGCTGCATTTTCTTCCCCTTTAAGCCGGGCATATGATACCTGTAAAATTATACTGAACGATAGACAGGTGGATATTATCAAGGATGCAAGATTGTTGGAAATCGGTTTTGGTGTTCGGGAAGGGGACAGTATTGCAGAGGCAGAAGAAAATCCCAATAATGCATTGCATGATTTTTTTGCCCATCCATCGTCATATCATGCACCAGAAACAGCAGAATCTTTTGAGCATTTGTTTCAAAGAAGTAATAATTTTTTGCAACAAGTGATCTTCCCATTAGAAGGAGATGCAGAGAATATTCTTATTGCTTCGCATTCTGCTACAATCCGCAGTATTTTAAATCCATTATCCGGTCTTTCACTGGAGGATTTCTGGAAAATTGATCTTCCAAATTGTGCGGTGTCTGTTCTGGAACTAAAAAACAAGAGTTTGTCAATAATAGAAGAAAGTATGTATTTTGGAAAAAACTAAAAAAGCTCTTGCAGAAAGTATAGATAAGTGGTATGGTAGGTTTCGTAAAAAGAAAATAGATCTTCAGGGCAGGGTGCAATTCCCTACCGGTGGTAAAGCCCACGAGCCGCAAGG
>CAYMCM010000054.1:0-17190 GCA_964388945.1 uncultured Roseburia sp. | reverse complement strand
CGCTCTACCATATCATAACCGTATTTCTCCAACGTATCATACGTTGCCTCCGGGTTATCCGAAGTCACGCGCTGATTGCCGCGAACCGTAGAAAGTGCCTGTAAGAAACGCTCTTTTGTGATGCCGAACTCACGAAAAAGTTCTTTTATCGCTTTGTTCGGGTATTTTAATAATGTAAGGAATAAATGCTCCACGGAGACATATTCATCTCCCATGCGCTTTGCCTCATCCTCAGCACTGACTAAAACCTTATTTAAATCCTGTCCGATATAAACCTGTCCGCCGGATACTTTTACCCGCTCGGAAAGTTTACTCTCTGCGCTGTTTACAAAATACTCCTTGTTGATCTCCATTTTCTCGATCAGCTTTAAGATCAGACCATCCT
This sequence comes from uncultured Roseburia sp., assembly GCA_964388945.1. Lineage (GTDB taxonomy): Bacteria > Bacillota > Clostridia > Lachnospirales > Lachnospiraceae > Roseburia_D. The sequence goes on along the minus strand of CAYMCM010000054.1, from coordinate 16,805 downwards.
GCTGACGCAGCAGAGCAGCCAGAAGATGTTCCTGCTCTATCTCCTGATTTCCATATTCATATGCTAATTTTTCACAATCGTTGATTGCTTCCACTGATTTCTGTGTAAATTTCTGGATATTCATGAAAAGTCCTCCTTCCTACCCAAACAATGCTATTGTCAATAACCTTTTTCCTTGTTCTAGTGTAGGTATATCACGTTTTGTTAGCACTGTCAAGAGGTGAGTGCTAATTATTTTCTATTTGTTATGTGCCTGCACGATTGAAATGAAAATTTATAAATATTTACTCACTTCCCTAATGCTTAGTTTATCCATCTTCTCTTGATATCTTTCCACAAAATTTCTTATTCACCAAAAATTCTCCTGCCAAAAAAAGTGTGAAAACATTACGCTTCCACACTTTCTCATTCTGCTTATTCTTTTTCATGAAGTAATGTACTGAACTGGTGCAAAATGTCATCCATTTCACACAATGCCGTCAACTTTCCGCTGCTCTTGGTATTCAATGACATAACTTCGTCCTCAATGCTCAAAACAGCATCTTTAATATGTTCAACTCCCGATAACCCCTCATCTACCTGATTGCTGTTTTTTTGAATTGCTTCTACAATTTCATCACTAACCTCCTTTACCTGATTCGTACAATCATGCACCTGCTCAATCGATGTCTTCAATTCACCTGTATGTTCTATATTAGACTGCATCATATCGGATGTCTTATTGATTTCATTCTGAAGGCTTGCAAGTGTATTTTTCAGTGTTGAAATAGATTCTTCAATTCCGCTTACCAGTGAAGCCGTGGAAGCAGAAAGCTGCCTGATCTGTTCCGCCACCACTGAAAAGCCTCGTCCAGCTTCACCCGCTCTTGCTGCTTCGATCGAAGCATTGAGTGCAAGTAAATTCGTTCGTGAAGAAATTCCGGTAATATCTGCTGTAAGACTGGTAATATTCGTAAAATCTGTCTCCAGCCGTTCAAAAGTTTCTGTCATATTCATAAGCTGTTCTTTTGAGTTTCCGATCTGCTGTGTCAGTTGCAGCATATTTTCATCCGATTCCGCAATACGCTTATCAGATTCTTCCATTACCGTGTAAATTTTATCTGCCTTTTCCCTAAGTTCTAAATAGCTTGCACCAATTTCTTCTAATTCTATTTTCTCAGCTTCCAGACTCTCATCTGTCATTTGCGTTTTCTGTCTGATATTATCCATACAGGTAGAAAGATTGGTTTCCTCACCCATATAAAAATCTACACGTTTCGCAAGAAAATCGATGCCATATTTCATGTATCCAACATCATCAGATGCAGGCTTGTCTGACACCTGCATTTTGTCTATGTACTCATTATCTGCCGCATTTTCTTTTTTTCTTTTAAAAATTCCCATATCCGTTCTGCTCCTTTCTCACCTTATTCAAATACAGCCACTGTCATTGTCTGATTAAAATTCTGTTCATTGTTCTGTTCGCCATAACCGGAAAATCCTATGTAATTTCCAAGAATACTTCCCATCGTTTTTGCATATTCATTCAAATATCCGTCTCCGTCAAACAAAAGTGTTCTCGCAAGACAATGACACATCAGGGAAAAAGAAGGATGCGGAACCTCTCTTTTGATCTGATCCATCGTTTTTGCAATCGTCTCTCGGTAATTCTCCGGTTTTAAGACCATAAGTTTTGAATTATTATAAACTCGCGCATGATATGTAATTCCCTGATTGTCTGCCATAGCACAGTTTGCTGTAATATAAAGTTCTTCTCCTACCATTCTGCCAAGCGGATTCGTATCAAAGTAATTGCTCACCTTATTTTCCGGTACACCTAACTCTTTGGCAAAAACCTTCACTGCAGGCTGCCCATTATATTCATATACGGTTCGTTTCTGTCCGTCCGCCTTTGTTGTCGTAAGGATATTACCCGTAAGCGGTTTATAAATGTTTTCTCTAAATATCTTAATCGCTCCGCCTTCATTGTGAATGATCGCAAATACACTGCTCTTCTCACGAACCTTTCCATTTAGAGAAACCTTTGTTCCCGTCGCAGTTCCTGCATCCCCGGCAGTACCGCCAAATAAGGGAATTCCTTTATCAATTAATATGGAATTTAAAGCAGCTAACACGGATTCTTCCGCACAGAGAAACGCTGTTGTAAATTCAAGACAAATGGTATTTTTGGTTTCTCTTACCTCATCCACACAACGTTTCACACGTTCCACATAGCGAATCGGGTATTTGTCTACATTCTCCAATACATCTGCACTGCATTTGATACCACTTTCAAAACCTACTACTTTTAATGCTGCTTTATCAGCGCCTTCATTACTAAAAGCCGCGATCGTAGTTGCTCCCATACAAATGCTGTTTGGAAATTTCTGATAAATCAACTCTGTGTATCTGTCAAAATTTTCTACCGGTGAAAAAAATAAAATTAACTTTGGATTACGAAATTTCGCTGTAGCTTCCTGTACACTGCTGTCCGGATTTGCACTTTTACCAATACCTATATTATATTCCATATTGCATCCTCCCTCTACATTTTGCACAATAATTTAACTTTATTTTACTCTTTCTTGGTTGTTTTTACAATGTATTTCTGATCATTACCACTTGTTTTTCTGTCAAAATGAAAATCCCGCTTCCGATTTAACCGAATGAAACAAAAACCGCTGCAGCATGTTTCAGATACTGATCCATACATGCCGCAGCGGTTTTATTTTTTCATTGTCAATTCTTCTTTTTTACTCTAAAATCACGTTTTTATTCATAAATTCCATTACTGCTTCCCTGGTTGGAATCGCTGGAATGCCACCTCTTTTCTGCACACACAGACAGGCTATCGCATTTCCCCATACCGCACATTTCCTTATTTCCTTCCATTCCAATTCACCAATCGTCTTATTCAGGGATAAAAAACTGGTCAGAAAACCTCCCCAAAAGGAATCTCCTGCTCCCGTCGTATCTACTGCCTGCGTTCGAAATGCCTCAATTCTTTCCTTTCTATTTTTTGCAGCCACAAGCACACCATCCCCTCCTAACGTAATGGCAACCAGCTTTGGTCCCATAGAAAGCAAATGTTCCGCTGCCTGCTCATAACTTTTTTCATCCGTCAGCAAAAGACTTTCTTCGTCAGATACTTTCATAACATCCGCAAGTGGCACAACTGACTTCATCGTCTCAACTGCAATTTTTTTACTTTCCCAAAGAGATGAGCGGTAATTCGGATCGTAAGAAATAAGTGCCCCTGCTTCTTTTGCACTCGAAACCGCCTCCAATGTGGCACTTCTTGCCGGCTCATCTGTTAAAGACAGCGAACCGAAGTGAAATATCCTGCAAGCTGAAAGCAGAGATTTGTCCAGTTCTTCTTTCCGGATCTGTGTGTCCGCACCCGGTTTTCTTGCAAAAGAAAAGTTTCGCTCACCATTTTCATCTATTTCAACAAACGCGAGCGTAGTAAAGTATCGTGCATCTTCCACCAGCGCAGCCGTATCAATTCCTTCCCTTTGCAGTGTTTTCTTCAAAAAGGCTCCATGCATGTCTGTTCCGACTTTTCCGATAAAAGACGTCCGATAACCCATATGGCTTGCCACTGTCAACAGATTCGCCGGAGCACCTCCGGGATTCTGCTCAAACAGCTTCATCCCATTTTTATCCTGTCCTGCTTCGGTAAAATCTATCAGCAGTTCCCCTAATGCCACAATGTCAACCTCTTTTTCCATTTTTTAAATCCTCCACAATTTCGTTATAACGCTTTTTGTTTAATCGGTAGAAGAATAACACCACTGCTGTCACGATCCAGAGTGCCCCCGGAATTGTTGTAAATGCATGTTTCATAATCGACAGCACCGCCGCATTCTGTGTCTGATTTGCCACATAACCGTATTTTCCGAGCAGCCCTGCAAGAAGCGCAGTTCCTACTGCCATTCCAACTTTATTTCCGAGAGAAATAAATGCATACTGAAAACCATCATTTCGTAAGCCTGTCTTCCACTCACCATATTCCACACAGTCTGGAATGATTGCATAAATTGCTGTGTTGAAACCGGAAAAGAAAAACTGAGTGATAGCGGATAATGCATAAAATACAATCGGCGCTTCTTTTACGTTAAAGAAAAACATCGCCAGCATAGAAATACCGGTAAACAATGCAAACACCGAAGCCGTTCTTCCCTTGTTGTTTAATTTCCGGAATACCGGCTGGAAACAGGCTGCTCCAATGATCGATGGAATAATGATACACATGGAATAAGTTGTATAATAAGAAGCATCTCCTTCTACATAAGTAAAGTAGTACAAAACATCTGCATTTCTTCCATATAATGTAAATCCAAACAAAATCTGTCCGACCAACGCAAGCAGATACGGTCTGTTCTGCATTACCGCCCTAAGCTGTACTTTTATAGATATTTTTTCTTTTTCCGGCATGATAACTGCTTCTTTTGTTTTTGCAAAACAGAAGAAATGGCAGGCTGCAAAAATACATCCGTAAATAACCGCAACCGTCAGATATCCTGTTTTTGCACTATGACTACCGAATTTGCTGATCAATGGAACCGTAATGATATTGAGCACACCGATTGCGATCATTGCCGAAACAGAACGGGAAGTGTTGATCTTAGCACGCTCATCTATGTCCTGCGTCATAGCTCCGCAAAGTGTTCCGTATGGTATGTTCACACAGGTATATGCAAGAACCAGCAGACAATATGTAATTACCATGTATGCAATTTTTGCATTCTCTGACCAATCCGGTCTCGCCCAGAATGTCATAACAAGAAGTACCGCTGTAATCGGTGCAGCCACCAGAAGCCACGGACGGTAACGTCCCCATCTGGTTTTTGTTTTATCTGTAAGTCCACCTACAATCGGATCATTTATGGCATCCCAGAATCTGGAAAAGAGCATTAATGCTGACACTGCTGCCATACTGATCCCAAACACATCCGTATAAAAGATCATCAAAAAGTTGCTGACAAACATCCAACTGAAATTACATCCCACATCCCCAAATCCATATGCTATCTTACTGATCAATGGCACCTTTCCGCTTCTGTTCTCGTTTCCCATATGTTCCTCCTCGTATTATCAAAGTTTTTGGCAAAACTCGATTCTTTTCTCAGTCTTCCTGCACATTAATGATCACTTTCATGGTAGTTTCACGATTATCGTCAATGTACTGATATGCTTTCAGATAATCCCTGAATGCAAATGTTTTTGAAATCAATGGTCTTAAATGAACTTTTCCTTCATTCTCCAATCTGATCGCATCCACATAGTCATCATGGCGGTACATCATAGTGCTCTTGATATCAAGTTCGTGATCATTCGCTACTGCCAGATCTACCTCAGCCATACCTGCAAAAACCGCAACTAATACGATCGTACTTCCTTTTCTTGCATACTTTATTGCCTGCCCCATTGTAATATTATTTCCGGCACAGTCATAAATCACATCTGCTTTATCCTGCCCAAATGCTTCTACCATTGCTTCTCCAAAATCCTTATTTTTTGTATTGATACATACATCAATTCCGCATTCCTTCGCTTTATCCAGACGAAGATCACTGACATCTGTGATCATGACTTTGGCTGCTCCCATTCCTTTCGCTGTCTGCGCAACCAGATTTCCGATCGGCCCTGCTCCAAGTACCGCAATGTTCATTCCCGTCACATCTCCTACCTGTTTCACCCCATGAACCGCGACAGCCAGCGGTTCGATCATTGCTCCTTCTTCATAAGGCATTTTCTCCGGAATCAATGTCACTTTGGAGGCATCCACCGCAAAATATTCAGATGCTGCTCCGGTTGTCTGGAATCCCATGACTTTTAGTTCCTCGCAGAGATTATATTTTCCATGACGACACGGATAACAGTGTCCGCAATATACCTGCGGTTCGATCGTCACTTTCTGCCCTATCTGAAATTCTGTGACATTTTTCCCAAGCTTTGCGATTTCGCCGGAAACCTCATGCCCCTGTGTTACCGGATATTTTGTAAATGGATGCTTTCCATGATAAACGTGAATATCCGAACCACAAATACCAATGTTCCTGATTTTCACTAATACCTGATCGTCTTTTACTTCCGGAACCGGAACCTCTTTAAAAATAATTTCTCCTGGATTTGTCATTATCTGCTGCAACATAATTATTTCCTCCTTTTCACTATTTGCTTTTCTTTTGTTTCGTCTTTTATAAATTGTTTTATTAAAGTAATTACATTATTGGCCAGTATCTGCCTTTTGTCAAATGTTTTTATACATTTTTACCCATTGCACAATTTTAAAAATATTTTTTTGTACATAATTTCTATATTATTTTTGAAAAAACGCAAAAAAGTCCTGAGACGCTTCTGCTTTTCACAGTCACGTTTCAGGACCTTCAATTCATCATTCCTTTATTAACAGATATTCATAGAAAAAATGTTTCGCCGCACCTACCGCCGACGCTTCTTTTTCATAAGAACAATTTTTCATGTAAGAAACATCATGATCAAATCCGTTGTACGCCATCACCTTTTCCCCCAACGGTATCATATAATCCGACAAAACGCCGCCTACATCTCCGCCAAGGATAATGTCCATGTCATACGCCATTCGCAGATTGGATATCAAAACAGCAAGATGATCCAAATAGTTTTCCCACTTCTTATCAATGGCTTCATTCCCTTTTCCAATCTGTTCCATGAAAAATTCCAGAGAATTCTGATTATCATTTGTCAATACACTCGCAGCACAATACGCATCAGCACAGCCTTTTTTCCCACAATAACACTTTTTTCCACCCGGAACCAGAATCATATGACCAAACTCACCGGATTTTTGATTTTGCCCCCGGAACAGTTGACCGTCAATACAAAATGCACCGCCTAACGTATTGTTCAATGATAAATATATCGCATTTTGATACTTCTGCGGATTTTCTGCAAGCATTGCTGCATTCGCATCATTCTCGAAATAGACCGGAACTTCCAAAGCCTGTTCCAAAAAACGCAGACTATAATTCTCCACCTGCAGGGCATGTGATTTTAATACAATCCGTTCCTTCTGATCGATAATTCCAGGAATCGCCACACCTATTCCCAAAAGTTCTTTCCCAGAAGCACACTCTTTTAAAAACCGTCTGACACACTTTGCCACTTCTGTACAATAGGAAAGATCTGATGAAAACTTTAAGCGGACACGCTCTGTTTTTTCTATCTCGTAACCCAGATTCACCATCACCATTTCTAAATGATTCGCAGTGATAACCATTCCCATTGCGCGGCAGTAAAGTTTGTTTATGCCAATACTTTTTGCCTTTCTCCCACCTGTGGATTCGTATTCACCCATTTCTGCAAGCACACCTTTTGCAAGCAGTTCATTTACATTTGACAAAACTGTTGGCATGCTCAAGTTCAGTTCCTTTGCCAGTTCAGCTTTGGATGTAACCGGATGGTTTAACATATAATTTATGATTTTCGATCTTGTAAGATTACGTTTCTCTTTTTTCTCAGGCATTCTTTTCCTCTTTTATAAAGTGATTTATAAAAGTATTATATACTTAACCTCCAACTTTGTAAAGAGCCTGACACTCAGCAGTTTCTACAAACTCAATACCAATCTGATCGCACCTGCCGCTTTTTTCTCAATTATTTTCCGGCTTTTTGACTCTTATTTATTTATAAGAACTCATAGCGATCGCAGTGACACCCATGTCATCAAAAACCGTAATCTTCAGATAATCCTTATAATCTACATTATAATTATAAGTCACATAACCGAACTCATCTGCCTCATATATATCATCACATGGTCCGAATGCCGCTTCTACTTCCTCGCGTGTACTGCCGATACCGACACCCCCTGCGATCTCCATATACGGGTAAGCATCCACCTGTGTAAATCCGCTGCAGGTATCAAGCTGAATGCTCCAGATATCACAATCCAGAATATCCTGTACAGAATCACTGTTATTGATAAAACCTACCCACACCATGAGATCCTCATCATATGCCGGATTGGTCAATTCGATCGTATCGTATGTTTTTTCACCCGGATTTAACACATATCCGTCCGCATAACCATATTCCGCAAGATCAAAGCTCCATCCGCCCGCTTCCAGTTCGTGATAAGACGCCGGAAGCGCATAATAAGCACCGTCAAACAAAAATTCAAAATCTGTCCAGTTATCCGAAATCCCTCCGGCATTTAAACTTTCGGCTGTCGTATCCAAAGACTGTACTTCCGTTTCCATTGTCGGATGCGCCGCCACATGCGATGTTTCGTGACCTGTATCATCTGTTTTTTCTGCGTCTTCTTCTATTTCTGTTTCTGTCTCTATTTCTTCCTCATCTTCTGTATCTTTCTCTTCGCGTTCTGCATCATCCCATTCCTCATCGATCCAGGATGCTTCTTTGTCTTTTTCCGCAGAGATCGGCTGACCTGCCGCTCCCGCATTTTTTCCACAACCCATGCTTCCCACTGCTACCAGTGTCATCATCATTACCATTATCGCAATTTTTTTATTTTTCATTTCTTTTTTCTCCCTTAAAATTTTTCACGCGTGTTGTTGCTTTTCACATATAATACCCGTGAATTTCAATTAAGGTTTCAAAAAGAAAAAATTATTTCTGCTCCAGTTTGGCACGAACAATCTTTGCCGCTGCAGCCAGATTCTTTAAACTTGCCTCTGTCTCCGGAATCCCCCTTGTCTTTAACCCACAGTCCGGATTGACCCAGAGCTTATTTTTATCGATTTTTTCAAGCATTTTCCATAATGTATCCACGATCTCATCCACCGATGGCACACGCGGCGAATGAATGTCATAAACTCCAGGGCCCACCTCGGTTTCAAAATCAGCTTCCTTTAACGCATCAATGATCGTTAAGTTGGAACGGGATGCCTCAAAAGAGATCACATCCGCATCCATATTGTCAATATCCTTTACGATCTCGTTAAATTCACTGTAACACATATGTGTATGGATCTGCGTTTCCGGTCTCACTTTTCCCGCACACAGACGGAATGCCGGGATCGTCCAATCAAGGTATTCACTGTACCACTCCGCTCTCCGGATCGGAAGCTTTTCTTTTAGTGCCGCCTCATCAATCTGAATGATACGGATGCCTGCCGCTTCCAGATCACATACTTCGTCACGGATCGCAATTCCGATCTGATAAGCCATCTCTTTTAAGGAAATATCCTCACGCGGAAACGACCAGTTTAAGATTGTGACCGGACCGGTCAGCATTCCTTTCACCGGACGGTTTGTCAGGCTCTGCGCATATTTTGAGTAACTTACCGTGATCGGGCAGATACGCTTTACATCCCCGAAAATAATCGGCGGTTTTACGCATCTGGTTCCGTAGGACTGCACCCATGCCTTTTCTGTAAAAACATAGCCTGAGAGATTTTCACCAAAGAACTCTACCATATCATTTCTTTCATACTCTCCGTGAACCAGCACATCGATATCCAGTTCTTCCTGTAAGCGGATGCAATCCTTGATAAATGCAAATACCTGTTTATCATAGGCAGCCTTATCTATCTCCCCTTTGCGGTAACTGCTTCGGTTTTTCTTAACCTCTCCGGTCTGCGGGAAAGAACCGATTGTTGTCGTTTTAAGCAACGGAAGTCCAAATTCTTCTTTCTGAATCTTTTCACGCTCGCTTCGTGCCATCGTGCGGTGAAAATCTTCTTCCTTCAATGCAGCGACCGCATCCTGTACACCTTTATCAAGATAGCGTCTTTTATCCGAAAACAGCACCCGGTTCGCTTTATAGGTATCTGAATTTTCGGCATCTGCTTCTTCGATAAGTTCCGCAAGCTCCGAAAGTTCCACCAGTTTTTCTTTGGCAAACGCGAAATGCTTTCTCACATCTTCCGCAAGCTTTGTCTCATTTTCCAGTGTATACGGAACGTGAAGCAGGGAACAGGACGTAGAGAGCACCACCTGTCCGGCTTCCTTTTTGATCTCTGCAAGCAGATCGAGCGTTTTTTTATAATTGCACTTCCAAATATTTTTTCCGTTCACCACGCCCGCAAACAGAGTCTTTTCTTTCGGAAAGCCGTACTTTTTAAGCAGCGCAAGTGTCTGTTTTCCCTCAATAAAATCCAGTCCGATTCCATCAAAATCAAGCCCTGTCAGTTTTTCATAGCAGTCACGCACATCCCCGAAATAAGTACAAAGCAGGACTTTCACATTTTCTTTACTCTTTAAAATATCCGAATAAAGCGAAACAAACAGTGCGATATCTTCTCCTGAAAGATCCGTTACCAAAAACGGCTCATCAATCTGTACCCAGTTCACACCTTCTTTGTTTAATCTACCAAGTAATTCTTTATATGCTTCTTTGATCTCCGGCACAAAATCTGCGATCTGTTTCTTTCCGTTGTAATCCGCCAGCTTTAAAAAAGTGAATGGTCCGATCACCACTGGTTTTGTCTCAATGCCATTTTGTTTTGCTTCTTCATATTCATGAAAAAGTTTCTCTGCACACAGCGTAAGCTTCCTGTCATCAAAAAGCTGCGGCACCATATAATGATAATTGGTATTGAACCACTTTTTCATCGGAAACGCCTTCACATCACCGCACTCTCCCTGATAACCTCTTGCCATTGCAAAATAAGTCGAAAGATCCGAAAGCCCCAGTGTGCGGTAGCTCTGCGGCACCGCACCAAGCATCACTGCTGTATCAAGCATTCCGTCATAAAAAGAAAAATCATTGGACGAAATATAATGTATTCCTGCCTCTTTTTGAAAGTTCCAGTGTTCTTTGCGAAGCTCTGCCGCAACGCCAAGCAATTCTTCCTCTGAAATCTCCTGACGGAAAAACTTCTCGGAAGCAAATTTCAGTTCTCTTAATTTTCCGACTCTCGGAAATCCAATTACTGCTGTTTTCATCATATCCTCCTTTTAGATCCCTGACCGCGCCTGTCATTTGTTCTTTCTTCTGGAACTAAGTATACGATTTCTGCTTTGACTTGAAAAATACCAAAAAATAACAGTTTGACATAGTTTTTCGCTATACCAAACTGTCTTCTGTCTGACTGATATGATGTTTCAATGCTTCCATATACACTGTGCCGTACCGGCTTAATGTCATATTCTTCTGTGTAATCGTCCCGATCTTCATATATTCATCCACCAGAAGCGGTTTTGCAATGATATGCTCTCCGTTCAATTCCTTACTGATCACGCCGGAGCTTACCGTATAGCCATTTAAGCCTATGACCAGATTAAAGAGCGTTGCCCGGTCGCGCACCTTGATATTTTTCTTCCGATCCAGCGTACTCAAGATCTCTTCCGAAAAATAGAACGAATTATAATCTCCCTGTTCAAAGGAAAGATACGGATAATCGTCAAGATCGTCTAACGAAATTGCTTCTTTTTCCGCCAACGGATGCCTTGCACTGATGAACACATGCGGCTTTGCAACAAAAAGTTCCTCAAATTTCAGTTCATTTTTCGCGATCAGTTTCCGTATGATCTCCTCATTCTGCGAAGAAACATAGAGAATCCCGACCTCACTCTTCATACGGCTTACATCCTCAATGATCTCATAGGTCTGTGTCTCCCTTAAAGTAAAATCATATTTATCCGCATCAAAAGCCTGTATTACATCCACAAACGCATTGACAGCAAAGGAGTAATGCTGACAGGACACCGAAAAACGCGGACTCTGCTCTTTTACATTCAAAAACTTTTCTTTCAGCAGATCCGCCTGCTCTAACACCTGCCTTGCATACGCCAGAAACACATCCCCCTCACCGGACACAATGATCCCTTTATTTGTCCGGTTAAAGATTGTGATCTGCATCTCCTTTTCCAGTTCCTTGACTGCATTCGTAAGGCTCGGCTGGGAAATAAAAAGCTCCTTTGCCGCGCCGCTGATACTTCCCTGTTCTGCAACCGTAACCACATATTTTAACTGCTGTAAAGTCATGCTTTCTTTACCTCTTCATCCTATCTCAGCTTCTCGATCTGCATCAGAAAGAAACTGATACTCAAAAAAATGCAGGATACCCATATCGTATGTATTCCGTATACCGCAGAAAGATTCCCACCGATCCCGGCTCCTATGCCAAACACAAAAATAACGCCAAAATAATAAAGTGCCCGGCTGAGCTGATCCTGTTTTTTTTCACGCATATATACAGACAATGCGGCTGTTCCGCTTCTCAGATTCCCGATACACATCGTGCTCGCATACGAATATCCGTTTACCTTTCGAAACGCCTGCACCTGCATCGCACACGCAAAAGATACTAAGACTGTCGCTGTCATATTAAGTCCCTGCGGCAGAAAACCGACCAAAAATAAGATCACGATCTCCGCTAAAAGAACCCCTTGCCGCCAGTGCATTTTTTTCGCATACCGGAAACGGTTCTGAATCCTTTCCGCAAAGAACACACCGGATACAAATGCGAGAAGCGGCAGTAAATAACGAAGCCCATCGATCCACTCTCCCGCCATCAGATGCTGGCTCATTAAAACCACATTTCCGGTCTGGGCGTTTGAAAACACCTCATTTCTCGTATTATAAGTATATGCATCCTGAAATCCACCGGATAGCGCTAAAAACGCGCTGTTGATAAATGCCTCCGACATCTGGTTTTTGGAAAGCAGACACTCCATGAACGTTTTTCTCTTTCCCACATGATTTCCTCTTTCCTTCACTTTTTTCCACATCCTTCCTGCTTTTTCCCCGCTCGTATTATACTCTTATGACCGCTTTATATCCAGTATTTTTTAAACTGCTTTCCATCCGAAATATCCGTACAAATCAAAAAAGGAAGAACTAACGCATTAGTTCTTCCCTGCAATGTTTCCGTAACATTCCGGTCTTCTGTCACGAAACAGCCCCCATTCCAGCCGTTTTGCCATAAGTTCCGTAAGATCATATTCCGTAATGAGAATCTCCTGCGCATCTCTGGAGGCACTCTTAATGATTTCTCCGGTCTCATCCGTCAAAAAAGATGAGCCGTAAAAGTTTAACTTCGAACGCTGCATTCCGTTTTCCTCACACGGCTCCACACATTCTTCCCCGATCCGGTTCGCCGCGATCACCGGCATCAGATTGACAGCCGCATGTCCCTGCATGGATCTGCGCCAGTGCGGCATACTATCGCATTCAAGGATCGGTTCCGAACCGATCGCAGTCGGATAAAATAAAAGTTCAGCTCCTTTTAATGCCATGCATCTTGCACTTTCCGGAAACCACTGATCCCAGCAGATGCCGACACCGATCGTACCGTATTTTGTCGCAAAGGTTCGAAATCCGGTGTCACCCGGCGTAAAGTAAAATTTTTCCTGATAATAATGATCGTCCGGAATATGTGTTTTCCGATATACGCCAAGCATAGTTCCATCCGCATCAAGACACGCAACTGAATTATAGAGATTGTTGCAGTCACGCTCATAAAAACTGATCGGAAGCACAACAGAAAGCTCCTTTGCAAGACGTATTCCCATCTGCACCGCATCATTTTCATACACCGCCTTTGCGTAAGCATAAAAATCATAACGCCGCTGCTGACAGAAATATTCGCGTTCAAACAACTCCGGCAGCAGTATGATCTGTGCTCCCAACTTCGCTGCTTCTCTTATCTTTTCTTCCGCAGACGCAAGATTGCTTTTTATTTCCTTTTCACAGCGCATCTGAATGGCTGCCACTTTCACTTTACTCATTGCCACTATTTCCTTTCCTTGAAATATCTAAACACCGTTTAAAGCGGAATCTGCTGTGTGATACAGTGGATATTTCCACCACCTACTAAAATATCCCTTGCGTAGACCGGAATTACCTTCCGATCCGCATTCCACTCCTGCATAAGTGCCACCGCACGCTGATCACTCTCTTCGTTCTCTCCGCCGAAGACCGGCATCACCACCGCATCGTTGGAAAAATAGAAGTTTACATAAGATGCCGCAAGCCGCTCACCAGCTTCCCGCTCATCTTCGCCGTCCTCAAACGTATACCCGGCAAGTTCCTCTTTGTTAATGCAGACAGGAACATCCGGGATCGGAAGCTTGTGAATAACAATTTTTCTGCCTTTCGCATCCGTCTGCTGTTCCAGATAAGCAAGTGTCTCTGCTGAAAGCGCATACTGCGGATCTTCCTTTTGGTCCGTCCACGCCAGCACGACTTCACCGGGACGCAGAAATGCACATACGTTATCCACATGTTCATTCGTTTCATCCTGATAGATTCCACGCGGCAGCCAGAGTACCTTTTTTGCCCCAAGATACTGTTTCAGCCGCCATTCGATCTCTTCTTTTGAAAGCTCTGGATTTCGTCCCTCACTTAACAGACACGCTTCTGTCACCATGACAGTGCCCTCTCCGTCACTGTGGATGGAACCGCCTTCCAGCACGAACGGCGCCGCATCATAGACGGAATAAGCGTACTTATCCGCAAAAAACTTCGCAAACGCATTATCCTTTTCCCAGGATGCATAAAGTCCGTCCACCTTGCCGCCCCACGCGTTAAACTCCCAGTTCACCGCACAGATTTCATGTATATCCCCTTTCCGTATGAGAAATGTCGGGGCAACATCCCGCGCCCAGGCATCATCCGTCTCTGCGGCAAAAAGCTCCACATTATCCTGCCACGGTTCTTTTGTCTCCTTTAACATTGCCCTGGCAGATTCCATAGCGTCCGCACCTGCCGCGACATAGACTTTCTCACTCGCTGCGATCGCCGCGATCACATTGCGGAAAGCCTCACGCGCCGCCTTTGCTCCATAAATCCATGAACCGGGACGGCTTGGCCAGATCATGATGCATCCACGGTGCGGCTCAAACTCACCCGGCATATAAAACCCTTTGTCTGCCGGAATCTCTCTGTCTGTTTTCTGTTGATCCATTCTTTTTTCTGTCATACTCTTACTTTCTTTTGCGTATTTTTGTTTCACCGGTTCGTTTCGCCGCTGTCTTTTTCACTATGAAAGGCGCATTTTAAAGTCCTCATAGCCAAATTCTTTTACAATCTGTACGGTTCCGTCTTCTTTTAGCACCGCAATCGCCGGAAGCGGCATTCCATTAAAGGTATTGTTTTTGACCATTGAATAAATCGCCATATCCTCGAAAACCAGACGGTCACCGACATGTATCTCCTGCTCAAAGCTGTAATCCCCGATCACATCTCCTGCCAGACAGGTCATGGAAGACAAACGATACGTGTAAGGCTTTTCCCCCGCCGGAAATCCGCCCTTAAGCGACGGACGATACGGCATCTCAAGCACATCCGGCATATGACACGCCGCGGATGCATCCAGAATCAGAATATCCAGATCGTTTTTTACGATATCCTCCACTTCGGTCACCAGATAACCCGCATTCAATGCGACCGCCTCACCCGGCTCTAAGTAGACCTTCAGATGATATTTTTCGGTGATATAGGCAATCAGCCGCTTTAACTCTTCCAACTGATAGCCCGGACGGGTAATATGGTGTCCGCCGCCCAGATTCAGCCACTTGATCTTTGTAAGATAAACTCCGAACTTTTCTTCAAAGGCATAAAAAGTACGCACGAGGTCATCTGCATCCTGCTCGCAGAGTGTATGAAAATGCAGTCCTTCAATATCCTCCGGCAGTTCTTCCGGAAACTGCTCTCTCGTAACACCAAGCCTTGATCCCGGTGCGCACGGATCATAGATCGCATGTCCTTCCTGCGTGGAATACTCCGGATTCACACGGATACCGATGCTCGCCCCTTTTGCAGTGTTTTTGTGTTTTTCATACTGCGCAAAGGAATTAAAGATAATATGGTCACAAATCTCTGCAAGTTCTTTCATGTCCTGCTCCTTATAGGCAGGCGCAAAGACATGATTTTCTTTTCCCATTTCTTCTCTGCCGAGACGTGCCTCAAAGATCCCACTCGCCGTCGTTCCGCTGATATACTGTCCGATCAGCGGATACAGACTGTACATGGAAAACGCCTTCTGCGCTAAAAGAACGTGGCATCCACTCTCCTGCTCCAGATTTTTCAATATTGCCAGATTTTGTTTTAATTTCTTTTCATCTGCCACATAGCAGGGTGTAGGCAGCGTTTTCCATGTACAATTCTTCATGTTTTCCCTCTGTTCTTATTCTTTTTGCTGATATTTTCTACTCTTATTCCACGGTCTTTGGATTTTCATCCACAACCCACGGCAGACCGTACTGATTTAACATATCCATAAATGGATCCGGATCAAACTCTTCGATATTGAATACGCCATCCTTATCCCATACCTTGTCCACAACAAGCGCAGCACCGATCATTGCCGGAACACCGGTCGTATAGGAGATTGCCTGCGATCCGACTTCTTTGTAGCATTCCTGATGATCGCATACATTATAAATATAGATGGTCTTCTCTTTTCCGTCTTTCTTTCCGGTAAAAATACATCCGATATTGGTTTTTCCTACGGTTCTAGGACCAAGTGATGCCGGATCCGGAAGCAGAGCTTTTAAAAACTGGATCGGTACGATCTCTCTTCCCTCAAACATGATCGGTGAAGTAGAAAGCATTCCTACATTTTCCAGACACTTCATATGCGTAAGATAACTCTGTCCGAATGTCATGAAGAAACGGATGCGCTTCACACCCGGCACATTTTTTGCCAGGGATTCGATCTCCTCATGGTGAAGCAGATACATATCCTTTTCACCGACCTGCGGAAAATCATATTCTCTTTTGATCTCCATCGGCTCTGTCTCTACCCAGTGACCATTCTCCCAGTAAGAACCGTTTGCGGAAACCTCACGCAGATTAATCTCCGGATTAAAATTCGTTGCAAACGGATAACCATGATCGCCGCCATTGCAGTCTAAAATATCAATATATT
>CAYMCM010000053.1:0-17476 GCA_964388945.1 uncultured Roseburia sp. | reverse complement strand
GGGGAGCGTGTTATTATAATGTCAAGTTAGTAAGAAGCCAATAAAATCAAGGGTTCCCACTGATTTAGTCCTACGAAAAAAGCTAAATCAAGGGTTATTTGAGTTAAGATGAGATCATTTTATAATTCAGAAAACAGAATTTGCATTTATTTAACACGTAATATTTTTGCTTTTGGCATTAGGCATCGTGAGGGTGTATCATATAAAGTTGACACTCTGTTCCCAAGGATTTTCATATAATTAAGGAGGTAATGTGATGAGAAAAGTAAATTTCGGAAATACGGGAGAGAGGGTTTCTGCTATTATAGCAGGATGTATGAGGTTAAACAGCTTGGATGCTGTATCAGCAGCGCATTATATTGACAATGCGATGGAACATGAAGTGAATTATTTTGATCATGCAGATATTTATGGAAAGGGTGCGTGTGAAGAGATATTTGGCAAAGCATGGAAGATGCTAAAAATCAAGCGAGAAGAGATGGTGGTACAGTCAAAGTGCGGAATTGTTCCAGGGGTAATGTATGATTCTTCAAAGGAACATATTATTGCATCTGTAGATGCTTCTCTGAAACGCTTGGGAATGGAATATTTAGATGTTTTACTATTGCACAGACCGGATGCGTTAATGGAACCGGAAGAAGTTGCAGTTGCATTTGATGAGCTTGAAAAGAAAGGGAAAGTGCGTAAATTTGGTGTTTCTAATATGAAGCCAATGCAGATAGAATTGTTAAAAAAGAGTGTAAAACAACCATTAGTTGTGAATCAACTTCAGGTAAGCGTGGCACATTCATCTATGATTCGTAATGGATTAGAAGTCAATATGTTGACGAGTGGAGCAATAGATCACGACGGAAGTGTGTTAGAGTATTGTCAATTAAAGGATATAACGATTCAGGCGTGGTCTCCATTGCAATACGGCATGATAGAAGGAGCTTTTTTATTAAATGATGATTTTGCGGCAGTAAATAATACATTAACAGAAATAGGAGAAAAATATGGGAAGTCTGCAACTGCAATGGCGATTGCATGGTTGTTGCGTCATCCGTCTAATATGCAGGTTTTGACAGGAACTACAAATAAAGCCAGATTTGATGATATTTGTCAGGCGTGCGATGTGCAGCTTACGAAGCAGGAGTGGTATCGAATTTATATGGCAGCAGGGAATATTTTGCCATAATTTATGTAATAACGTACTGCATAGTGAAGTAGAAAAAGAAAGAACTAAAGACGAAAAAAATGTGAAAAGTGTTATAAAATCAGACAAAATATTTGTTGAAAAAAGAGAAAAAATATAAAAAACTTGAAATTATAGGTAAAGGAAAGTACATTTAGGTAAAGCGGTTAACAAGATGCTTTTAAGTAGGAGGTAAAATGGATGAAAAAAATTGTTGTATCGATGTTGGCATTCTCTATGTTTGTATTGTAGCTTGCGGGATGTGCAAGTAATAATCAGACGGAAGCATTATCGACAGAAATAACTGAACAGGATAGTGCAGATACAGATAGATTGGTGCAGAAAAGTAATGAGTTGGAGAGCGGCAATGTGAACCTGAAAGTGTGGGGTGCTGAGGAAGATATGGAACTATTACAATCTATGTGTCAGACTTTTGCAGAAGAGTACAAGGGACAAGCGACATTTGAGTTTGAATTTGAACCGGTTCCGGAAGGTGAAAGCCAGAATAAGATGTTAGCTGATATTGAGAATGCACCAGATGTATTTTCTTTTGCAGATGCACCACGTGCTTTTGTTGCGGCTGGAGCAATATCACCTGTACCAGATCCAGACAAGATAAAGGAATCAAATATCGAAGGAGCTGTACAGGCGGCGACTATTAATGATGTGGTATATGGATACCCGATGACGGCTGATAATGGATACTTTTTATATTATAATTCGAGCTATTTGACGGAGGACGATGTTAAAACATTGGATAGAATATTAGAAGTTGCTGCGGAAAATGGGAAGAGTATGACATATGAAATTACTTCTGCGTGGTATCTTTATTCTTTCTTTGGAAAGACAGGTCTTACGCTTGGTATGAATGATGATGGAGTTACGAATTACTGTACATGGAACAGTGTAGATAATGCGATTAAGGGGGTGGATGTAGCGTCTGCCTTGATAACACTAGCGCAAACACCTGGATTTTTGTGCGGAGGAAATGAAGAACTTTTGGAAGGTGCGCAAAATGATACGGTAATTGCAGGCGTTAGTGGTATGTGGAATGCAGAGACGTTAAAAGAAATTTGGGGTGAAAACTTTGCAGCAACTAAGCTTCCAACGTATACATGTGCAGGACAGCAGGTGCAATTAGGCTCTTTTACAGGTTATAAGCTGTATGGTGTAAATGCATATTCTGAACATCTTGGTTGGTCACATAAATTGGCAGATTGGTTAACAAACGAAGAAAATCAGATGCTGCGATTACAGGTAAGAGGATTAGGACCTGCTAATAAAGCAGTTTTTGAAAGTGGTGAGGTACAAAAATCAGTAGCGCTAAGAGCCTTTATAGAACAATCTGAGTATTCTGATATACAAAATGTAGGTGGAACGTACTGGGTGCCTACAGGAGATTTTGGCTCACAGATAGTAAATGGCGGGTTAAATGGTAAGGATTTACAGACTGTTATGGATGAATTAGTTACAGATATTACTGCTGTAAATGGACAATAAGGAGGAAAAGGTGTTATGCTTAAAAATATAAAAATGAGTATTCGTATGAAGATAATGATTCCGGTTTTTATATTAGGAATTGTTGCAGCATTAGCGGCAGTAGTCGCAGTTACAGGTATAACATCAGTAAATACTTCTGCGAGGAAAATAGCTGATCAGTATCTTGAGAGTATAGTGGAGTTGAGTGATATTCAGAAGCAAACTGAAAATATTCATAAGCTGGCGTTAACACATATTATTGCAACAGATTATAACACTATGATATCAGCAGTGGAAACGGTGAAGTCGCAAGAAGGGTTATTGGATGAGTCGTTGAAGAATTATGAGGTTTATGTTGATGAATCTTCAAAAGGAATTTATGAAGAATTGCTGCTTAATTATGAAGGGGTAAAAAATGTAATAAAGCGATTAATGGCTCATAGTGCGGATGGAAATAAGGTGGAAGCATATAGACTGGCGAATGGAGAACTAGCTCAATACAGCAATGCGTTGGTTGGGAATATAGAAGCTTTAAGTGAAATCAACGAGAGTGGAACTGAGATAGAAAAAGAGGGACTAAACGATACTTTCTATTTATGTATGTTGATTAGTGTGGGAATTGGTGTTTAAGTATCGTGGCAATTATTTATGCGTTATTTATGACTAATCGTTGGGTGATAAAGCCGATTCGAACTACTGAAAAGGAATTGAAACAGATTATAATGGATATTGACAATCGTCAGGGGGATTTGACCAAAAGAATTGTTGTTAAGTCGAATGATAACGCTACTGATTTATCAGCATTAACGGAAGAAATATTAGCAACAATGCAGGAAATGTCTAATAGTGCGTCTATGATTAATTCAAATGCGGAAATTGTGCGTGTAGATGTAAGTGATATAGCAGATAAATCTAGCGAAATTAACCAATACTCAATTACGATGAAAAAGAATGCAGAAGAGATGGAAATTTCAGCGAATAATAATATGATGACCATTAAGGAAAAAGTGGCGCAGATCTTTTCGGTTTTAAATGAAGCGATTGAGAATAGCAAGAGTGTAAATCAGGTTAATACGTTGACGGACGATATTTTGAATATCTCTACGCAGACCAACTTATTGGTGTTAAATGCATCGATTGAGGCAGCACGTGCAGGTGAGGCGGGACGAGGATTTGCGGTTGTTGCAGAAGAAATTGGACAGTTGGCAAATTCAAGTCGTGAAGCAGCGAATAATATTCAGGAAATTAACAGAGTTGTAATAGAAGCAGTATATAATTTATCTGAACATTCGCAGCAGCTTGTGGAATATATGGAACAAGAAATTTTGCCGGAATTCCAAAACTTTGTTCAGGTTGGAGAGCAATATAAGAATGATGCTACCTACATAGAGGATGCGATGAACGATTTTACGCAAAAATCGGATATGTTAAATTTGTGGCGGTAACAGAAATTGCAGATTCCCTCAATACAATTTCGCTTGCTATTAAGGAGGGAGTGAGCGGTGTAAATGGAGCTGCAACGAGTACAGAGGAACTTGTATGTCAGATGAAAGATATTTCAACACGGATGGATGAAAATAGCAATATTGCAGGAGAACTGCGGAAGGAGACAACGATTTTTACACGATTATAAAAAAGAAAATGCCAGATTTCAGGTTAATGGAATTTGGCATTTTTTTGAAGAAAAAGTGCAATTTTTAGACTGAAAAATGGCGAAGAAACATTGACAAAAGAATTGGAATAAATTATCATAAGAATAGATTGAATAGTAGATTTGATCAATTTTTTTTTAATACACGTTAAACGGTTTACTGAAAAAAACTATGAATTGGTTGGACGAAATGCACAAAAATGTGGTAAAAACAAAAAATAAATTGCTGATAATGTAAGAAAATAATGGAGGAGATTTACGCCCTTGGTTAAAAGATTGGTTGAAAAATTTTAAAAGCCGTTTTTATATAAGTTATGCAATGAAAAAGGAGGAGGTAAAAAAGATGAAGAAAAAAATTGTAATAAGCATGATGATATCTGTGATGTTATTGAACATGACGGCGTGCGCAGGTGGAGATATGTCGAAAAAAGAGGGGGCAGAATCGGATAATATGAGTAAAGCTGAGGTGCTGTTTACAGAGGATAATGGAGCCGAGGCAGAAGAAACCGGAGCACGTTATCAGGCAGAATGGACTAAAGATGCAGTCGTCTATGAAGTGAATATCAGACAGTATACAGAAGAAGGAACATTCGCAGCATTTGGAGAACATTTGCAGGAACTAAAGGACATGGGTATCACGACCCTTTGGTTTATGCCAATACATCCGATTTCTGAAACAAAGAGAGCAGGAACACTTGGTTCTTATTATGCTGTTGCGGATTATCGTAATGTAAATCCTGAATTTGGAACGGAAGAAGAATTTGCGGCATTGATAGAACAAGCACATGATATGGGCTTTAAAATTATGCTGGACTGGGTAGCGAACCATACCGGATGGGATAACGCATGGATTACGGAACATCCGGAATGGTATACGCAGGATGAACAGGGGAATATTATATCTCCGGAAGGTATGGGATGGCCGGATGTTGCTGATTTGAATTATGATAATCAGGAAATGCGTAAAGAAATGATTGATTGTATGAAGTATTGGGTAGAAGAGTATGATGTGGATGGGTTTCGATGCGATTATGCTACGGGTGTTCCTCAAGACTTCTGGGAAGACGCAAGAGCTGAGTTGGAAAAGATTAAGCAGGTTTATATGTTAGCAGAGGATCAGTTAATGCCGTCACTTTTAGAAAAGGCATTTGATTTTAACTATAATATGGAACTGTATGAATGTATGGTGCAAGTTGCCAAGGATGCCAAGCCAGCGAGCAGATTGAAAGTATATATCTCAGATGATTTGCCGGATGGAACCTATACGATGAACTTTATGGATAATCATGACAAGAACTCTTATGAAAGAACAATTATGGATGCATATGGTGCAGATGCGATGCCGGCGATGTTTTCTTTCTTATATACTATACCGGGTGTTCCGCTAATCTATACCGGGGATGAGATAGGCTTGGATCATGCCATTAAGTTTATGGAAAAGGATACCATCAACTGGAATAGCTCGGAGTATGATTACAGAGAGTTGTTAGGCGAGTTGGGAAATATTAGAAGTAATAATCCTGCGTTGTATTGTGGCAATTATGGCGGAGATATTCAGTATTATGAGATAGAGAACGATAATGTATTAACATTTTATCGTGAAAAAGATGGAAATTGTGTGAAGTGTATTTTGAATTTGTCCAAAAGAGAACAGACGTTAGATGTTTCTGAGATAGTAGACGGCACAGAGACAGTTCTACTTCATGGAGTAAGTTCCGGTGAATTTGATATGGAAGATCATCCGATAACAGAAGAGAAGTTGTCCGGTGAAGTTGCGTTACAGCCATGGGAGTTTTGGATTCTATCAAAATAATTGAGGGAATGACGAAACTGCATGATTGATATAAGAATTAAGAGAGGAGCAGTAGTTGTATGAGTATGGCAAAAAAGAGAAAAATAGGAAAAGAAAGAATGGCGGGGGTGTTAATGCCTGTGGCTTCGCTTCCTTCGCAGGATGGAGTGGGAAGCTTTGGAAAAGAAGCATATCGTTTTGTGGATAGTTTGAAGAGAATGGGAATGAAAATTTGGCAGATACTTCCGTTAAATCCGTTAGGATACGGCAATTCGCCATATCAACCATTTTCTTCCTTTGCAGGAGATGAGATATATATTGATCTTGGACTGCTGGAAGAACAAGGTTACTTACCAAAAAGACAAAATACATATCAGAATCAGGGTGTAAAGGGAAGAATTTCTTATGAAGCTGCAAAGACATATAAAGCACCTTATTTAAAAGAAGCATACAAGACATTTTGGGAGAAAGATTCGCATACAAGTGAATTCCGTAAATTTCAGGAAATGGATTGGGTATATCCGTATGCAGTATTTATGGCATTGAAAAAACAGAATAAATTACGTTGTTGGAATGAATGGCCAAAAGAGCAGCAGGATTGGATATTGGATAAGAAGTATGATGTAACACATTTAAAGGAAGAGATTCAGTATCAGATGTTTTTACAGTATATGTTTTCAAAACAGTGGAAAGACTTAAAAAAATACGCGAATCAAAATGGAATCAGTATCATGGGGGATATTCCGTTTTATGTGGGAATTGATTCGTTGGATGTATGGAGCTGTAGAGAAAACTTCCTGCTTGATGCAGAGGGTAAGCCTTGCTTCATTGCAGGAGTACCACCAGATTATTTTAGTGCAACCGGTCAGAGATGGGGAAATCCTATCTATAACTGGGAATATATGAAGCAAAATCAGTTTGTGTTCTGGGTGAATCGTTTGGCGTATAGTAATGAATTATATGATATTATCAGAATCGATCATTTTAGAGCATTTGACACCTATTGGAAGATTCCTGCATCTTGTGAGACTGCGATAGATGGAGAATGGGTAGAGGCGCCAGGATATGAATTATTCGATACCGTATTTGAAAAGTTCCCGGATATTCAAATTGTAGCAGAGGATTTAGGAGATTTGCGTGATGAAGTATTGACGTTGCGTGATCATTATAATTTTATCGGTATGAATATTGCAGAATTTTCAGTACTGTCTCCGGAAGCACCGAAGGAACATCAGTTGATATATACGGGAACACATGATAATCAGACGGTAAAAGGATGGTATCTTGGAGTGGATAGTGAAGAGCAGAAAAAGATACGCCGTAAACTATCACGTTACGGAATGCCATGGGAGAGTATCAATTACAAAATGCTTCGTTTTGTGATGCAGTCAGCATCCTGTCTGGCGATTGTTCCGATGATGGATATTCTGGAGCTGGATGATACAGCAAGATTAAATACACCGGGTACGGTTGGGAGTCCGAACTGGGAATGGTGTATGATAAGTATAGATGACGTGTCAAAGTATGTGAAACGTATGCGAAAAATGATTGCTCGTGCGGGAAGAATATAAAAAGATCTTTTTACGGATTAGAAGGAGGCTGCTGGAATGAAGATGAAAGATATTGCAACGCAGGCAGGAGTTAGTACGGCAACGGTTTCGAATGTGATTAATGGCAATTACCATAAAGTCTCTGAGGATACTATAAAAAAAGTATTGCAAATTATTGAAGAAAATGATTACAAACCCAATGCAACTGCGAGAAGCTTGGCATTAAAAGAAAGTAAAATAATCAGTGTAGTTGTATCTAATATGGGTACGGAAGAGGATTTTGCCATGAGCCCATATAACTCAGAGGTTTTGGCATTATTAGAAAAGTATGTGCGAAAACAGGGATATTACCTGATGGTCAGAGTTGTAAAAAAGTGTCGAGAAATTATTCCGATTTCTGATGCATGGAATGTAGATGGGATTATTTTGCTGGGAGCAAACATCGAGGAAATCGAAGAGATTGAAGAAACGATACAGGTGCCGACTGTATATTTGGATAGTTATGTTAAAGATCTGGATATTGCAAACGTTGGAATTGATGACTATAAAGGCGGATTTATGGCAGCGCGTTATTTGCTTGGAAAAGGACATAGAAATATTGCAATTGCCGGTCCTGCTATCAATAGTTCGGAAGTTGTCATGGAAAGATATCGCGGATTTTGTGATGCCTGCAGGGAACGGCAGGTGGAGATTACACCGGATTGCGTATTTAAGTCTCCGACCATATTCGAAAATGGAGTTGAGGCTGGACAACAAATTGCATTTTCAAATAGAGGATTTACAGCAGTTGCCGCAATGTCAGATATTCTTGCAGCCGGTGTTATGGAAGGACTTCGTATATCAGGTCTGAATGTGCCGGAACATGTTTCTGTCATAGGATTTGATAATTTGCGAATGTGTATCTATATGAATCCTAAATTAACAACGATTTCGCAGAACCTTGAAGAAAAAGTAAAACGGGCAGGAGAGTACCTGTTTCATATGATTCAGAATAAGGAAAAGATTGTTGTTGATGATAAAATTGATGTTGGAATAGTAGAAAGACAGTCAGTAAAACAATTAATTATATAATAGAATTGTTGGAGGATAGGAAATGGAACAATGGTTAGAAAGTGTATATAGTGACGGTACAGAATGTTTTGTCAGTAATCCGCAGCCAAAGCTTTTTGAAACAGTCACAATATGGTTGCGAGTATATGATGATGCTCCTATCAAGCATATTTTTTTAAGAACAGTGCCAAACGGAGCAGAAAAGCTGATTGAAGCAAAGAAGCAGAAGGTGGAAAATAGATTAGCATACTATGCTGCAGAGTTACAAATAACAGAAAAAAGAATGCATTATCATTTTTATCTGGTTTGTGAGGATATTATTTACTTTTATAATCAGAAAGAAATTACGACATATGTGCCGGATCACACCTATGATTTTGTGCTGCTTACAGATTACAAACAGCCTGAATGGGTGAAAAAATCCGTATTTTATCAGATTTTCCCGGAGCGTTTCTGCAATGGAAATCCCCAAAATGATGTAAAGGATGGAGAATACCAGTTAAATGGACATGATACGATTCAAATAAAAAACTGGGATAGTACACCATTACCTTATGAACAGGGTTTTTGTCTGGACTTTTTTGGAGGAGACTTAGAGGGAGTAAAAGAAAAAATTCCATATTTGAAAGATTTAGGTGTGACAGCAGTTTATCTGAATCCGATTTTTCTTGCACCATCGGTACATAAATACGATTGCATTGATTATTTGCACGTAGATCCACATTTTGGTGGTGATGAGGCTTTAGCAGACCTTTCGAAGGCGTTGCATGAAAATGGCATGAAGCTGATTCTGGATATTTCCATCAATCATACCGGAACGGCACATCGCTGGTTCAATCGTGACGGACTTTTTTTTGATAAAACAGAGGGGGCGTATAATAACGTAGATTCTGAAGAGAGAGGATTTTACTTCTTTAAGGAGAATAGCAATGACTATCTTGGATGGTTTGATGTTCCAGATCTGCCAACACTAAATTATACCTCAGAAAAGTTACGAGATGTTATCTATAGAAAGAAAGACTCTGTCATTCGTAAATGGCTGAGAGCACCTTACAATATAGATGGATGGAGATTTGACGTGGCAGATGTGTTTGCAAGAAATAACGAGGTGCAGTTATCACATGAGTTATGGCCGGAAATTAGAAAGAGTATCCGGGAGGAAAATGAAGAGGCATATATTCTGGCAGAAGACTGGGGAGATTGTGCACCTTATTTGCAGGGAGATGAGTGGGATTCTCCGATGAATTACTATGGCTGCGGCCGTGTGATTCGTCAGTTCCTCGGAGAGCCGGATTTATTCCTTGGCAGAAATGAAATCTTGCGAAATATTCCGTACAAGATGACAGCAGAAGACGTACAGGGGAGAGTGATGGAGCATTTGGCGAAGTTGCCATATGTATTCTGGCAGAATCAGTTCAATCTCATTGATAGTCATGATGTATCCAGATTACATAACAATCCGAAGGTGCATCCGGATGAGTACCGGGGAGCAGTAATTTTACTGTTCACATTAATTGGAGCAGCGTCTATTTATTACGGAGATGAAGCAGGGGTTGATGGAACAATTGACAGCAACGAGGGATGCCGTTATCCGATGCCCTGGAGTAAAGATTTCCAGAAGGATGAAGTTTATCAGTTATATCGCACATTAGCGCATCTGAAAGCAGAACACAAGGCGTTTTCAGAAGGTGGAATGAAGTTCCTCTATGCGAAAGATGATATCGTAGTGCTTGCAAGATTTTATGAAAATGAAGTATATACAGCGGTGGTATCCGTGAGTGAAGAAACAAAGAAAATCGTTATACCATTTGGAAGCGTTGGAAGCAAAGGACCAAAGGAAGCAGTAGATTTATTTGGAAAGCAGTTACAATATAAAAGACTTGATGATCGCCATGTAGAAGTCGTAGTAGAAGCACATCAGTCATATTTAATCGAATGTACAGCATGAATAGGAGCAGATATATGAAGAAAGAAAATAAAGCTTATAAAATGAATGTAAAACCGGATGCAAGGAAAGAGGCAATGGTATGCGGAAAAGACTATCGTTTTACCGTGCTGACAGATCGTTTGATTCGTATGGAATATCAGAAAGATGGTTATTTTAATGATGAGCCTACACAGACGATTATATGCAGAGACTTTGAGGTTCCGGGTTATAGGGTTGTGGATACACCGGAGAAGTTAGAGATTGTAACGAAAGCACTTCATGTATATTATGATAAGAAGACTTTTTCGGCAGAAGGACTATTTATTGGATTAAAAGAGAGATATACCCTAGGAGACTCCGTATGGAATTATGGGGATGAGATTGATGATTTGCGTGGTACAGCAAGAACATTAGATAATGCAGATGGTGCAATAGATCTAGAGGCAGGACTTATGTCCCGCGCGGGATTTACCGTGTTGGATGATGCAAAGTCATTTCTTTTAACAGAGGATGGTTGGGCGAAGCCAAGAGAAAAAGAGGCGATTGACCTGTACTTTTTTGGATATGGACATGACTATCAGCAATGTCTGAAGGATTTTTACCATCTGAGTGGTATGACACCACTATTGCCGAAATATACGCTTGGAAACTGGTGGAGCCGTTATTATCCATATACAGAGGACAGTTATTTACAGTTAATGGAGAAGTTTCAGGAAAAAAACATACCAATCTCTGTATCTGTAATTGATATGGACTGGCATGTAACAGATGTTCCGCAGAAGTATGGAAGCGCTTGGACAGGATATACATGGAATCGCAACCTGTTCCCGGAACCGGAACGCTTCTTAAAGAAACTGCATGAGATGGGAAAGAAAGTTACTCTGAATCTGCATCCGGCAGATGGAGTACGTGCATTTGAAGAAGCATATCTGCCGATGGCGAAAGAGCTGGGGGTGGATTATGAGAATGAAGAAAAGATTCCGTTTGATGTTACAGATCGAAAATATATGGAAGCATATTTCAAATATCTGCATCATCCATATGAAGAAATGGGTGTAGATTTCTGGTGGGTGGACTGGCAGCAGGGAAGCCAGTCGAGAACCAAAGGCATTGATCCGCTGTGGATGCTGAACCATTTGCATTTTATGGATAGCGGAAGAGATGGAAAATTACCTCTGACATTTTCCAGATATGCAGGCTTGGGAAGTCATAGATATCCGGTAGGCTTTTCCGGAGATACCATCACTAGTTGGAAATCATTGGAATTCCAACCGTATTTTACAACCAATGCAACCAATGTAGGGTATACATGGTGGAGTCATGATATTGGTGGGCATCAGAAGGGACGCCGGGATGATGAGCTTGTAGTAAGATGGATACAGTATGGTGTCTTTTCACCGATTATGAGAGTGCATAGTACATCGAATGAATTCTATGGAAAAGAACCATGGAATTATAATATGGCGGCAGAAAAAGTGATCACATCATTCATGCAGTTGAGACATAAGATGATACCGTATCTGTATACATGGAACTATAAGACGCATTTTGAAGGAAATCCATTGATTCAGCCAATGTATTACCGAAATGATGTGGAGGATGCTTATCAGGTTCCGAACCAATATTATTTTGGTGATATGATCGTATGTCCGGTAACACAGCCTGCGGATAAAGAGACCTTGTTGGCAGAAGTGGATGCATGGATTCCGGAAGGTATCTATTATGATTTCTTTACCGGACAGGTATATCAGGGCGGTCAGAGAATGTTATTATATCGTGATCTTGAGACAATTCCGGTACTTGTTCCTGCTGGTACGATAATACCGATGGCGGGTGATTATGAGCAGTGCTGCCGAGAGAATCCAAAGGAGTTAGATATTTTGGTATTTAACGGTAAAGATGGAAGATTTGAGATGTATGAGGATGACTGCAGTGAAACGGATGGTATGCAGCCGGTCGTTACAGAGTTTTCCTTTGAGGCAGGAGAAAATGCGAAGTTCTCTATGAAGGTTTCAGAGGATGTGCAGGGTGTGATACCAGGTGAGAGAAGCTACACGGTTCGGATTAGAGGAATGAGGCAGGTAGAAACTGCAAATATAAATATGCAGGATGTGCAGAGTGATGGAGAGGTAGGACTTGAAATAGACTATGATGCTGTACAGAAGGAAATGATTATTAAACTGACAGGAACAAATATAAAACAGTTTACATTATTGTTGAAAAACGATGGAAGTTTAAGTGATTTGCCTGATAAAAAAGAGCGTATTTACAACATTTTATTGCAGGCACAGATGGAATATGAGTGCAAAGCAGACGTATTTCGTGTGATATCAGAAGGCGAGGATTTTGCCCAAATTGTTACACGATTAACAAAGATGAAGTTAAAGGATGCTCTTTTTGGAGCTATGTTGGAGCAGCTCCAAACATGTGATTAGGCAAAATGCACAAAAAAAGTGAATAAAATTAGAAAAAACGTGCAAAAACACAATAAATACTTGACAAATAACTCACGGTAATATATAATTAAAATAGTTAATCGGTTAACTAGTACGAAAAACCGATGTGAGTAAAAGCTTAATAATAGGAGGGCAAAAGAATGAAAATGAAAAAGGTAGTAGCATTAGCAATGGTCGGTGCAATGTCAGTCGCAACATTAGCAGGTTGTGGGGACAATAATGCAGGAGAGAGCACTGCAACAGGAACAGAAACTGCAGCGAAAGCAGATGGATCAACCGGAGAAGTTGAAAAGGTTAACTTAAAAGTATGGGTTCCGGAAGAAGAGATTGAAGTTACACAGAAGATGTGTGATAGCTTTGAAGAAGCACATCCGGAGTTTGATTGTACAATTGATGTTGCAGTTACAGATGTTGCGGATGCACCTACATCTCTTACAACAGACCCTGATTCGGCAGCAGATGTATTCGAGATGCCATCAGGTGCGGTTGCCGAGTTGACAGATTCAGGACTTCTTTATCCGATTACAGCAGAGATTGATTCAGTGCTTCCACTTTATGGTGACGGTGCGATTAAGGCTTGTACTAAGGATGATTTGTTATATGCAATTCCAGCAACTCCAAACTGCTGGTTTATGTACTATAACAAGAGTATGTATACAGAGGATGAAGTAAAATCTCTTGAGACTATGATGGAAAAAGATTTGGGATCAGATATCAAGAATTTTTCTTGCAAGATCAAGGATTCGTGGTATCTTGAAGCATTCTTCTATGCTGCAGGATGTAATATTTTTGGTGAGGATGGAACGAATCCGAATGAGTGTACATGGAACAGTGAAGATGGTGTAACAGCTGGTAATTATGTGATTGACTTAGCTAAGAATCCAAAATATATCGAGGATGTAGATGGTATTGGA
Organism: uncultured Roseburia sp.; assembly: GCA_964388945.1. GTDB lineage: Bacteria > Bacillota > Clostridia > Lachnospirales > Lachnospiraceae > Roseburia_D. Next base: position 3,483 of record CAYMCM010000053.1, on the reverse strand, counting down.
ATAAGTCTTTTCAAAGAAGGTAAGTTAGGAGCTATGTGTTCTGGTACATGGGATGCTCCTGCATTACAGGAGGCACTTGGTGAGAACTTTGGTGCTTGTGCACTTCCTGCTATCAATATTAATGGTCAAGATAAGAATTTAAGTAATTTTGCTGATTACAGATGCTTTTCTGTTAAGTCTAGTACAGCACATCCGCTTGCAGCACAGCTGTTAGCTGAGTGGTTAGGAAACGAAGAAAATCAGTTGATTCGCTACAAGGAAGTAGGTGCATCACCAGCATGCTTATCATTACAGGATAATGAAGAAGTGGCAGCTGACGTGGCAACATGTGCATTGATTGCTCAGACAGAGTATGCAACACCTCAGCCATCAATTTCTCAGATTAATGGATACTGGACTCCGGCAGCAGCTTTAGGTGAAGGAATTATCAATGGTGAAATTACATCTGATAATATTCAGGAAAAGCTGGATGCTGTAGTAGAAAGTATGACTGCTGAGATTACAGAAGAATAATTGTAGTTATATTTCAATCTTTGGACTGCTTTGAGGGAATGCTGAGTGTCAATAGAGCTTAAAGCAGTCCATTTGGGTTGAGGATAGTAAAATTTATGGAACGTAAGATGTTGCGTTGTGGAGGTAGGAGTAATGAAATTTGTCAAAAAGGCAAATAAAAATAACGAAACAAATCTAGCTTCCATTTTTGCGAAAGGAAATATTGTATCTAAGCTTTCTTTTTTCGTTTGGGGCATTGCAAACATCGCAAATGGACAGATAACAAAAGGGTTGATGTTCCTTTTACTTGAGGCTAGTTATATTTTTTATATGGTAAGCACCGGGGTGGGATCTCTTTATAAAATGATTTCATTAGGTACGCAAGAGCAAGGCATGTTTTTAAATGAAGAGACTGGTCTTTATGAGATCACGCAGGGTGATAACTCAATGCTGATTCTTCTATATGGTGTCGTTACGATTGTACTGAGTGTCATTTTCCTTGTTGTTTGGTATGCGTCAATTAAATCCGGTGAAAAGACAAGACAGTTAAAAATGCACAACAGAAAAGTGCCGGGGATTATTGATGAGATAAAGCAGTTGTTTGACAAGGATATACATAGGCTTTTATTAGCGATTCCTATGCTTGGAATTCTTGTGTTTACAGTAATGCCTTTAATCTATATGATTTTGGTGGCATTTACGAATTATGATGCAGGTCATCAGCCACCGGCTCACTTGTTTACATGGGTTGGTCTTGAAAATTTCGTGTCATTATTTTCTACTGCTGACAAGTTATCTGCAACATTCTGGCCAATTTTAGGATGGACAGTTATATGGGGATTTGTTGCAACATTCTCTTGCTATTTTGGAGGAATGTTACTGGCCATACTGATTAACTCCAAGGGTATTTATGGAAAGAAGATATGGAGAACAGTGTTTGTTATTACTATGGCAGTTCCAGCATTCATCTCTTTATTAGTAGTATCAACAATGCTTGGCGAAAATGGTATTATTAACGTATTATTGCAACAATGGGGATTTACAACAGAGTCATTACCATTCTTAACGGATGGAACGTGGGCAAAGGGGACAGTTATTGTTGTGAATATGTGGATTGGTATACCAGTTACAATGTTAATGGTTAGTGGTATTTTAATGAATATTCCGGCAGAATTGTATGAGAGTGCCAAGATTGATGGTGCGGGACCAGTTGTGACATTTGTAAAGATTACATTTCCATATATGTGGTTTATAACGACACCGTACTTGATTACTAATTTAATTAGTAACTTTAATAACTTTGGTGTTATCTACTTCCTTACAGGAGGAACACCGAGTTCATTGAATTATTACAAGAGTGCAGGAAAGACAGACCTCTTAGTAACATGGTTGTATAAGTTGACAAAGGATAGTAGTGACTTCAACCTTGCAGCTGCAATTGGTATTGTAATATTCTTGATATCCGCAAGTGTTTCACTGATTACGTATTCAAGATCAAATGCTTTGAAAAATGAGGAGGGATTCCAATAATGAAAAAAACAGTATTAGGATTGAGTCTGCAATATTTCAAAGTGGCGTTTATTGCAAGTGTTTTAGCAGTAGTAGGGTTGTGTTTTCCGTTTGTTAAGATGGAAAACGAGAGTATGCGAAGTATACAGATAATATTGGAATTAGGCAAAACAAATCAGTTGGGTGGATTATCAATTATACTGTTGGTAGGAGCTGCAGCAACAGTAGTAGCGTGCTTGATCGCGATTATTGGTTTGAAAAAATTATCTATTCCGTTAACAAGGGTATGGATTGTTTGTGGAGTTATCGAAGCATTTTGTTATACCGTATTATTATTTGGGAGCAAGAGCATGTTAGATGGTGCCAGTATTTTATCAGAAGCTTTCTTGGTAAAGAATTTTGGTGTCGGATATTGGCTGTGTCTCATATTATCCTATGTAAGCTTGTTTTTTTCCATGAAGCTTGCAAAAGTAAATCCGGGATATATTGTTCTTACTTTGTTAGGTGTAGTTTGGCTGTTCCCGATCCTTTGGATTATTATTACATCTTTCCGCGCTGAGTCCGGTTATTATGTAGGATATTTTATTCCAAAAGGATTTACATTAGATAACTATAAAAAGTTATTTGAAGCGGAGAGCATAGTTCCATTTGGAAAGTGGTGGTTAAATACATTTATTGTAGCAATATGTTGTGCTGTTTGTAATACGCTTATTATTTTAGCAACTGCTTATGTATTTAGTAGAACACGATTCAAAGGAAGAACTGCTTTTATGAAGTTCTTGCTGGTTATAGGTATGTTTCCAGGTTTCATGTCTATGATTGCTGTGTACAATATTTTAAAAGGTATGGGACTGGCACAGACATTGTTGGCGTTAATTATTGTTAGTGTAGCGGGTTCTGCTATGGGATATCATATTTGTAAGGGATTTTTTGATACGATTCCAAAATCACTGGATGAAGCAGCGATTATTGACGGTGCTACCAGATGGCAGATTTTTACAAGAATCACCATTCCTTTGTCTAAACCGATTGTTATTTATACAATATTAACATCTTTCTTAGGCCCTTGGTCTGACTACATTTTCCCAAGTATTTTGTTGGGAGATAAGCAGTCATCTTACACAGTGGCAGTGGGATTGTACTGGATGACAGATTTTACAAGAATTGAGAAGTATTATACACAGTTTGCAGCTGGATCGATTATAGTTGCAGTACCAATTGTTATATTGTTTATTTGGCTTCAGAAATATTATGTAGAAGGTTTATCAGGAGCAGTAAAAGGCTAATGTGCATCTTTGGAAGCGTGATGTACAGAAGGGAAAAAGTAACGTCGTGTGAATTTCATGCGGCGTTACTTTTTATGCGTGTCTAGCGGCGTATGTTTCTATAGGAGATATTGTGTTGCATTAAAGGTAAGCGCTTACATTATAGTAACCGCTCAACAAGTGAGTGCCTTATATCCAATTAAGCTCCATGAGATAA
>CAYMCM010000052.1:0-17568 GCA_964388945.1 uncultured Roseburia sp. | reverse complement strand
CATGTTCGGGACTTTCACCCGTTAGAGCGCGCCCATGGCGCGCAAACTAAAAAGAAGGATGCCTCTTTTAAAGTATCCTTCTGTCTGCGACTTTGTTCTATTTTGTATAGTTCTTGTAGCCGACTTCCTGCAGCTTCGCGTCCTTCGCCTGCACCTGCTCTTTTAATTCTTGAGCATAGTCTTTTAACTTCTGAAGCAGCTTTTCATCAGAGGTTGCAAGAATCTTTGCTGCTAAAAGTCCTGCATTTGCACCACCGTTGATCGCTACGGTCGCAACCGGAATGCCGGACGGCATCTGGACGATCGAATACAGCGAATCACGTCCGCCAAGTGAGGTCGTATGCATCGGGATACCGATGACTGGCATCGGAAAGATTGCTGCACACATACCAGGAAGATGCGCTGCCATTCCTGCTCCTGCAATGATGACCTTAAAGCCTTTTGCTTCTGCAGTCTTTGCATATTCAAAAAATACATCCGGCTCTCTGTGGGCTGAAATAATCGTCATCTCATAATCAATCCCAAGCTGTTCTAAGATATCAGCGGCTTTTGCCATAACCGGCATATCCGAGTCGCTTCCCATTACGATTCCTACTTTTGCCATGATTCATTCTCCTTCGTCTCTGTTCGTATTGTTATTTGTCCCTATTGTAACTGCTTTTTTCTTAGAAATCCAATTAATAATATTACTGTATTTTATAAGAATCTCTTATAATCTTTTCTGCAGCGGCTCGTTGAGCTTTTCTGTTCCCGGAACGACAAAACATCCATCACGGATGATATCCGCCGTAGTTTGATCTTCACGGATCACCGTGATCGCATCCAGTTCGTCATACGGGATCGTGATATCAGTATGACAATTAAAATAAGCCTTTGCGGGATCTTCTTTTCTCAAAACAGAAACCTCGTTATCCCTTGCCACAATCTCTTTTCCATCCGGATTAAAAACCGGCGTATCTTCCGCATGGGAATAACAGGTGTCTCCGACCGCAAAATGCGGACCAGTCTTTTCGGCGATCAGAATCGGAAGTGTGTCCTCGATCTGATAATCCCTCGCCATACGATATGCCGTTGTATTCGTTCCGACCGCAAATTCCCCAATCGGCAGTGTCTCGTGATGCATCAGCACATTTTCATGCACATAGGCACGATTTTCCGCATCATCCTCAAAATTTGCACAGGTATAATCTGCGATCATTCCGTCTTTAAACGTAATCGTAAGATCCTTGTACTGCAATCCGTTTAAGTAAACCTTAGTCACATGCAGCACACCATTCGTACCCTTTAATACCGGAGAGGTGAATACTTCACCCACCGGAATATTAACGTCCGCCACACAGTTTTCAAAGATCGTCTCTTTTTCCCTGTTTTTTAACGGATAAAGCAACACGGTAAGATCGGTGTTATTAACTCCTTCTTTTCCTTTTACATGCACTTTCACACCGGTATCCAAGACATCTATGATCTTCTGCTGCATTTCCTGATACAGTTTATAATCAAGCGTGTTGATCTTTACCGTTTCTGCAAAGATTTCTTTGAATTTATCTCCGATCGATGGAAGCGGATAAGCAATGATCGTAAAACTGCGTTCCTCGCCCTTAATATACTGGTTTGTGATCTGCCCGGACTGGGAAGCATGATAGACATTGAGCTGATTTTGTTTTTCCGAATACTGCTTCGCTTCTTTTTTATTTGCCGGGGCAAATGGTGCCTCTCCAAATACCTCGATGACCGCCGGTCCCGCATGATGGTATGCCTGCTCCTTATGCGCCTCATAGGCGGTCTTTAAAGTCTCAAGCCTGCGCTCTACAAACGCTTTGTCTAAATAGTACGCGCGATCTGACTTATGATCGTAATCATACTGTTTATTCGGGGAAACCGAATAACAGCCGCGTTTGCTGTTTCCACGGTTCGTAAAAGATGACACCGCTTCACGGTAGATCGTCGGCTTTAAATCCATTGCCGCGAAATTCTTAACCGCCGCACGCACCACGCGCTCAAAACCGATCGGATATTCTACACACACCGTATCTTTGATAGAAAGATCCTTTCCGCCAAGAACAAACCCGATCCGGTATCCTTCCGTATAAGTGTCCGCCATTGCCTGGATCTCGCTTTCATCCATCTGATTTAAATAGGATGCAATGCCAAGTTCGTCTTTCGTGATATAAGCGCCATAACGGTACAAATAAGTAAGATCGCTCAAATCCTTATCCATGACAATGCTGGTAAAGAAATCCAGCTTCGGATCTACCATCCCCTGCACGCTCTCCTCGGTAAAGATCTCACTGTAATCATGAAAGAACCAATAGACTGCCTGCTCTACCGCTTTTTTCGATACACCTTCCTCATCGGTAAAACAGCCATATATCTCACAAAATAGTTCCGCAAGAATCGTGATATTATATTTTCTTCCCTCAAATGCATAAGGGATCATCGCCCGGATCTCCGTATAAAGAAAACTTAAAAGCCCGCCAAATTCTTCCCCGAGTGTTTTCGCCGCATACGCCGGATTGGCATAACTTGTCTCATAATGCCCCGGCAGAATATCTTCATAGAGTTTTTCATTCCACTCCTCACACTCCGCAAGGCTCCGGTGATCCAACTCTCCGCTTTCTTCCTTGGTCAGTATTTCCCGGTTCATTAAAATGAACTGGCTCACTTTTCTAAAATAATCCGCGTAAGGCTCTCCTGCCGCATCCTCTTTTACGATCTCAGCAATACGATCCATCACAAGATCGTAACGTTCCGCTGCTTCTTTATTTTTTTCTCTGTAAATATCCTGATAACTCATTTACCTAACCATTTCCTTTTCTATCTGAAACTATAAATCTACAGCATAAATCCGGCGGCATAAATCACTGCCCAGATTCCGGTTATGATCACGCTGCAAGCCAGACTGATATACGGCACTGTTTTAAAGGTGTCTTCCTCTTTCACCGCCAATACGGAAAGCACCAGTGCACAGACTGAGACCAACAGCGACAACACACCCGCACTGCCCAGATACACACTGCCATTTCCGCCTTTTTTAAAGGCTTCCGACACAACTGCAGCTAAAATAAGGATTGCCGTTACTGCAAGCACCAGTGCGCAGATACCGCGCACCGACTTTTTCTTTTTCGTAAATTTATAGTGTTTTCTCTTTCCTGTCATCGTGTTTTCTCCCAAAGTGACGCCGGATCAATAAATATGCGAAATATCCGAGCGCACTTCCAAGCGTATTTAAGATCAGGTCATCTACGTCAAAGCTTCCGACCTTTGATATCAGTTGTATCGTCTCCACAAAAAGGCTGAAGTCAAACCCCAGCAGGACAATATAGAAAAAATGCCTGTACTTTTTTTTCAGCATGGGAAGTATCATTCCAAACGGGACAAACGCCAAGACATTTCCAAGCAGATTGGAAAAAACCGCAAACCATCCGAGTACCTTCCGATATACGATAAAACGTCTGATCTCACGAAACGGCGTCAGATTGTAATGATAATCTCTGTCAACATAAGTTCTCCCCATGATCTCTGCAAAAAACAGAAAATACATGAGGAAAACCATATACACAATAAAAAGTGCCCACGCCAGTACAAGCCGATGCTCTTCCTTTTTATTTTTCAATATTCCGACCTCTTAAACTATTATCTGCACTATTCTATTTTACGCCATACTGCTCATAATATTTATCGATCGCTGTTTTTATTTCATCGTCTATCACAATTCTTCCGCCGCAGGTACGGTTATAAAGATGTTCTACCACTTCTTCCATGGTGACAATGGCATTTGCTGCAAAACCGTATCTCTCCTGAATCTCATCCAGTGCACTCTTCTCTCCGCCAAGTCCGACTTCCATACGGTTTAAGGATACCATAAGTCCGACGATTTCCACATTTGCGGCTCCCCTTACCTTCGGCACTGTTTCTTCCATTGATTTACCGGAGGTTGTGACATCCTCGATCATGACCACACGATCCCCGTCTTTTAAACTGCTTCCGAGGAAGCCTCCCTTGTCTGCTCCGTGATCCTTGATCTCTTTACGATCGGAACAATAACGTACTTCCTTTCCATAAAGTTCACTGTAAGCGATCGCAGTCACAACGGAAATCGGTATTCCCTTATACGCCGGTCCAAACAGCACATCAAAATCATCTCCGTAATTTGCATGGATCGCTTTTGCATAATACTCGCCAAGTCTCTTTAACTGCGTACCTGTCACATAAGCTCCTGCATTCATGAAAAACGGAGATTTTCTGCCGCTCTTTAACGTAAAGTCTCCAAACTTTAACACATCGCTCTCTACCATAAATTCGATAAACTCTGACTTATACTGTTCCATTCTATCGTCTCCTTCTCATTTTAAGATCTATCGTGCACTGCTCCTACCAGCTCTCTGATATCTGCCACCTGATGGCGTTCCATGTATTTTTCAATGCCATCCACGATCTCCATCGTAGCAGACGGATCTGCGAAGTTTGCAGTTCCAACTGATACCGCCGAAGCTCCGGCAAGTATCATTTCTATCGCATCCTCTGCGGTCATGATCCCGCCCATACCAATGATCGGCATCTTGACTGCCTGTGCGGTCTGATATACCATGCGCACCGCGATCGGATGGATCGCAGGACCTGACATACCGCCTGTACGGTTTGCAAGTACAAAGCACTGTCTCTCAATGTCGATCTTCATTCCGGTCAATGTATTAATGAGGGAGAGCACATCTGCCCCTCCTGCCTCTGCCGCTCTTGCCATCTCCGTAATATCAGTGACATTCGGACTCAGCTTCATGATGACAGGCTGTTTCGCCTTTTCCTTCACGGCCTTTGTGATCGCTTCCACCGCTTTCGGGTCCTGTCCGAACGCTATGCCGCCCTCTTTTACATTCGGGCAGGAAATATTGATCTCTAACATATCCACCGGCTGATCCGCCAGTCTTTCCACGACATCAATATAATCCTCGGTCGTTTTTCCACAAACGTTCACAATGATCTTCGTATCATATTTTTTTAAAAACGGAATATCGCGCTCAATAAAGAGATCAATTCCCGGATTTTGAAGTCCCACCGCATTTAACATACCGCCATAAACTTCTGCTACACGGGGCGTCGGGTTTCCTTCCCACGGAATGTTTGCGACTCCTTTCGTCACGACCGCACCGATCCTGTTTAAATCCACAAATTCCGAAAATTCCTGTCCGGAGCCAAAGGTACCGGAAGCAGTCATGACCGGATTTTTTAATGTGACGCCTGCCAGATCTACACTAAGATTCATCAGAATTCTACCTCCTCCGCACGAAATACCGGGCCTTCTTTGCATATTCTCTTATTCTTCACATTCGAATGTTCATCGCGCTCTTTCGATTTGCAGACACAGGCAAGACACGCTCCAATGCCGCATGCCATGCGCTCTTCCATGGAGATCCAGCACTCAATCTGCTCCTTAGCCGCATAATCTTTGATTGCCCGGAGCATCGGAAGCGGGCCGCAGGCATAGATGATGTCCGCATCCAGCCCGTTCTCACGGATCGCGTCCAGCACATTTCCTTTCGTTCCCGCACTGCCGTCCTCGGTTGCTATATAAACACTGCCCTGTGCTTTTAAGTCATCGAGCAGAAACGTTTCATCCCGGTATCCTAAAATGATCTGTTTTTCACAGTTTAATTCCTTCGCAAGTTCTAACATCGGCGGTATTCCGATCCCTCCACCGATCAAAAATGCTTTTTTCTCCTTTTTCGGAAAACCGTTTCCAAGCGGTCCCACGAGCTGAAGCTGCATTCCGGTACACATCCCGGAAAATTCTTCGGTTCCTTTTCCCGCAACACGGTATACGAGACGGATCGCTCCCTCCTCCTTATTGATCTCACAAATACTGATCGGGCGCGGCAGAATACGGCTGCCATCCCTGCAATATACCGATACAAACTGTCCCGCCTTTGCTTCTTTTGTGATCTTTTCTGTCCGAAGCCACATATCAAAAATGCCCGGCTGAAGTTCCTTCTGACTTATTATAATTGCTGTTTCTTTTGTTTTCTCTGACATGCCTATCTCCTCTCAAGTGCACCGTTGATATCTGCGATCATGTCAAGGACGGCTGCTCTTGCTGCTTCTCCAAAATGCTCTGCTCCATAGGACGCATATTCTTCTTTTTTGTATGCTGTAATAATACCTCTGGAAGAATTGATAATCGCGCCAAGCCCATCCTCATCAAAGAAATGTACGAGATCTTCTCCTTTTCCGCCCTGTGCGCCATAACCCGGCACCAGGATAAAGCTTTTCGGCATTACCTTACGCAGCAGCTTTCCCTGTTCCGGATAAGTTGCTCCGACAACAGCTCCGATATAGCTGTAAGAATCTCCCATCAGCTCACTGCCCCACGCTGCGACACGCTCACCGACCAGTTCATAGAGGTGCTTTTCTCCGATCATCTGATCCTGAAATTCCCCACTGGACGGATTAGATGTCTTTACCAGAATAAAAAGACCTTTTTTCTCCTCTTTGCATACATCGAGAAACGGTGTGATGCCATCCGAACCAAGGTATGGATTTACCGTTGCAAAATCTTCATTGAATGCCGGGATCTTTTTGTCTCCCACCTGTACTTTTCCAAGATGCGCAGCTGCATAAGCAGCAGATGTAGATCCGATATCCCCTCGTTTGACATCCCCGATCACGATCAGTCCTTTTTCATGACAGTAATCCACGGTCTTTTGAAATGTGATAAGTCCTTCCACACCAAACTGCTCATACATGGCGATCTGTGGCTTGACTGCCGGGATCAGATCATAAATATGGTCGATCAGTTCCCTGTTGTAGAGCCAGATCGCTTCCGCCGCACCCTTTAATGTCTCACCGTATTCTGCATACGCTTTTTGGGTGATATGCTCCGGCACATAAGAAAGCATCGGATCAAGTCCTACTACGATCGGCGCTTTCGTTTGTTTTATTTTTTCTACTAATTTATTTATCATAATTGTATTCCGCCTTAAATTTATTTTTTGATCTCAAGATCCATTTTGCTGTCGTATGCAACTTTACCGTCCACAATGGTAATAAGTACGGCTCCGGTCACTTCTTTTCCATCAAATGGCGTGTTTCTGCCCTTCGACCAGAATTTGTTCTTATCGATCTTATAGGTCTTTTTCGGATCAAAGATCACGATGTCCGCCGGTTTTCCCTCATCTAAGCTTCCCGCGTCAAGCCCTAAGATCTTTGCAGGATTGTAACTCATCTTTTCCGCCATCTGCATCGGGGTTAAGAAATCTTTTAAAACCAGCTCGGTATAAGTAAGCGCTGCGGCTGTCTCAAGACCGACGATACCAAATGGTGCTTTCTCCATGCTGCCATTCTTCTCATCTGCCGTATGCGGAGCATGATCCGTGGCAATGACATCCATGATGTCCTCTTTTAAACCGCGCTTTAACGCATCCACATCCTCTTTTGTCCGAAGCGGCGGATTCATCTTGTAATTGGTATCCTTTGGGATCATATCATCAGAAGTCAATGCGAAATGATGCGGGCAGACTTCAGCCGTCACCCGGACACCGCGTTCTTTTGCAAGTTGTACCATCATCACACTGTTTTTCGTTGAGCAGTGGCACAAATGTAACGCCGCTCCGGTGTCATGCGCAATCATGATGTCACGCGCAATGATCACATCCTCCACCGAATTTGTAATTCCGCGCAGTCCTGCTTTTGCCGCGTTGGCATCGTCATTGACCACACCACCGTCCACCAGATTCTTGTCCTCACAATGTGACAACACCGGTATATCTAATTTCGCTGTGACTTTCATCGCGTCACGAAGCAGCTTCGCGTTCATGACAGACTTTCCATCTTCGCTGATCGCAGGACTTCCCGCCGCAGCCATTGCTTCAATTCCGGCAAGTTCTTCGCCCTTTTGTCCTTTTGTAATCGCGCCGACCTGCAGCACATGCACAAGCCCTAAATTTTTCGCCTTGTTATGAACATAGTTTACCACATCTGCATTGTCCACGACCGGCTTCGTGTTCGGCATGGCAAGGATTGTGGTAAAACCGCCGCGCGCAGCAGCCCGGCTTCCGGTCACTACCGTCTCTTTTTCTTCCTGTCCCGGATCTCTTAAATGCACATGCATATCAATAAATCCCGGCATGACATAGCAGCCCTTTGCATTTATGATCTTGTCCGCTTTTGCGTCGATCTTTTTCGCCCGCTTTACGATTTTTTCGTCCTCTATGAGAACATCCATCTGTTCGTCCGTTTTTGTCGCCGGATCGATCACTCTTCCGTTTTTAATCAATAATGTCATCTTATTTTCCCTTCCGCTCTCTGCATTCAGTCAAAACGATTTCTTTTTATTTTATCATACAAAATTTCCCTTTGCAATCAGCCGTATTATCATTCCATATTCCGGTCAAAGTCCAAGTCTGTCGTAAATTTCTGCAGGAATATATGCTTTTACAAAAATCCCGTGCGGTGTATATTCTTCGCTCAGCAATTCCCCCTGTCTGCGGATCAGTTGTATCTTTCCTGCCTCTTCATAAGAAAATACGTGTTCCATGTAAGTTTTATTCTCACGTAAAACCTGCGCTAACAGCTCTTTGACCGCTTCTAAATCCTGTTCGTTTTTTGCCGAGATACGCTTTGTATGATCTGCCCGAAAATCTTTCAGCTCCACATCCGCTTCCTGACAATCCATTTTATTAAACAGTGTGACAACCTTTTTAGCGCGGATTTCTAATTCCCTCAACGTATCGTATACAATATGCATCTGTTTATCCGCCTGCGGATTGGAAGCATCTACGACATGAATAATAAAATCCGCATATTTCGCCTCTTCCAGCGTACTTTTAAACGCTTCAATCAGATGATGCGGCAGTTTACGGATAAAACCGACCGTATCCGTCAGAAGGATCTGCTGTTTTCCCGGAAGCTCAAGCTGTCTGGTCGTTGGGTCGAGTGTAGCGAAAAGTTTATTCTCTTCAAGCACACCCGTATGTGTCAGATGGTTTAAAAGCGTTGATTTTCCGGCATTTGTATATCCCACGATGGCCGCCACCGGAATATGGCTGCGCATCCGCTGTCCTCTTGCGACCTCACGATGCTTTTTCACCTCCGCAAGTTCTCTTTTTAACTGGGATATCCGGGTGCGGATGATACGTTTATCCATCTCCAGCTTCTTTTCACCGGGGCCTCTCGTACCGATGCCGCCGCCCAGTCTTGACATCGACCGCCCGAATCCCGCAAGCCTTGTCATACTGTAACGGAGCTGTGCCAGTTCGACCTGTATCTTTCCCTCACTCGTTGATGCGTGTGCCGCAAAGATATCTAAGATCACAAGCGTGCGATCCATGACTTTGATATCCAAAAGATCCTCCAGATTTTTCATCTGTGCCGGAGAAAGTTCATCATCACACACGATGCCGGTTGCCCCTGTCTTAAGAAGCATCTCTCTTATCTCTGCGACTTTTCCGGTTCCGACATACGTGCCCGGGTGTATCCTCTCACGGTTTTGGATGATCATTCCCTCTGTCTGCGCTCCCGCCGTGGCAACAAGCTCCTTTAATTCTTCTAAGGAATCTTTTGTATCGTCTCCATCCTGTTCACTGACACCGACTAAGATCACACGTTCTTTTTGTACTTCCGTTTCTACCATATATACCTCTCTTATTTCTTATCTGGTCTGCAGGAACTGATACTCGCGCAATGCCGTCTCATCCTCCGGATAATCTTCCACATAAGATGCCATTTTTTCTTTCGCCGAAGCAAAATCTTTCTTATATTCATATGCCAGAATCTCGTTCCTGCGCAGATTCTGCTCATCCTCGACTTCATCCGATGCAAGGGCTGTCTGAATATAATTTAATGCCTCATCGTATTTGCCTGCCGCAAGCAGCATACCACCAAGACTGCCGAGTGCCGCCGGATTATCTTTGTTGGTTTTTACATATTCCTCGTAAAGCGACTGCGCTTTATTCGAATCACCCTGCGCCTCATACACCTGTGCACGGTAGAGGATTGCGTCATCACTTTTTAATTCCAAAGCTTCATCCAACTGCTCCGCCGCTTTATCATATTCTCCCAGCAGCGCGTATGCCTTTCCGCGCATGGCATAATCCTCCGCATCTTTACCGGACACCTCTATTGCATCTTCCAGATACTGCTTTGCCTCAGCGGTAAATCCCGCATCCGTCAGATCCGAGTATGCCTGTATGTAAAGATCATAATTCGTATCGTCATTTTCCACCGTAGCGGCGTAATCAAGCAGTGCCTTTTTGCTCTCGCCTTCCAATAAGTATAAACTTCCCCGCAGATAATATGCATCCGCATTCTTTTTGTCATAATCGATCAATGCATTATAAGTTTCCAGCGCTCCTTCAACATCTCCCGCCATGTACTGCGCCTGTGCCTTATAATAACAGATATCAAGTTCTTCTGCACCGATCGTCGCAAGCGACTGATCGAGTGCTTTCTGGAATGCTTCTACGGCATCCTCATACTTTCCCTGTTCCAGATTGTTGATACCGATCTGGCGGTATGCCTCCTGATTTTCCTTGTCTTTTTTGTTTCCGCAGCCTGCCGCCGTTCCCGCAAGAACCATGCCTCCGGCCAGCAGACCATATATCTTTATTTTCCGAAATTTCATTCTTTTATAATTCCTCCGATTACTTCGCTTATTATAGCAAATCACAAACAAAAAGGAAACCACCTTTCAGTGATTCCCTTTTTGCTTTTAAGTAGTTTGGAGTATATTACAAATATTAGTTTAATTTCCAAATGTCTTTGTTGTATTCTTCGATAGTTCTGTCAGAAGAGAAGAAGCCTGCCTTACTGATGTTGATGAGGGTCTTCTTTGCCCATGCTTTTCTGTCTTCGTAATCACCGAGCATACGATCTCTGGTTTCCAGATAGCTTTCGAAATCCGGTAATGTCATAAACCAGTCCTTGTTTAACAGTTCGTTGTAAAGACGCTCTAAGTTCTCTGCATTTCCAACACTCTTTAAGGTATCGCTTACGATAAAGTCGATCGCACGTTTGATCTTTGCATCAGAGTTATAGTAATCTCTGGAAACATAATCCGCTTTTTCGTAATGTCTGATGACATCTTCAGAAGATTCACCAAAGATATAAATGTTGTCATCTCCGACAAACTGATGCATTTCTACATTTGCACCGTCCATAGTTCCGATCGCAAGTGCACCGTTTAACATAAATTTCATGTTGGAGGTACCAGATGCTTCTTTGGAAGCAAGTGAGATCTGTTCATGGATATCTGCTGCCGGGATCAGCTTCTCAGCCAGTGTTACGTTATAGTTTTCTACCATAACAACTTTTAAGTACGGGCTTACTTCCGGATCATTGTCGATGATCTGCTGTAAGCAGAGGATCAGATGAATGATATCTTTTGCGATCACATATGCCGGAGCTGCCTTTGCACCGAAAATTACTGTGATCGGTCTTGCCGGTTTCTTGCCTTCTTTGATCTCGAAATATTTATTGATCACATAGAGTGCATTCATCTGCTGACGTTTGTACTCATGCAGTCTCTTGATCTGAATATCGAAAACAGAGTTTTCATCAATATCGATGTTCTGTGTCTTCTTTAAGTAATTCTTTAATCTTACCTTGTTGTCCATCTTTACTGCGAGCAGCTTGTCAAGAACCGCGTCATCATCCACATAAGCGCCCAGTTTTTCCAGTTCCATCGCATCTTCTTTAAACTTCGGTCCGATCAGAGATTCGATCAGGGCTGTCAGTTCCGGATTGCTGTGTAACAGCCAACGGCGGAATGTGATTCCATTGGTTTTGTTGTTGAACTTCTCCGGATAGATCTTGTAGAAGTTATTTAACTCGCTGTTCTTTAAGATTTCTGTATGCAGGTAAGCAACACCATTTACTGAGAATCCGTAATGGATATCAATGTGTGCCATATGTACACAGCCATCTTTGATGATCGCAACGGATTTATCGCGGAATTTCTTGTCTACACGGTTATGCAGTTCGTAAATGATCGGCATTAACTGCGGAACTGCTTTTTCCATGTAACCGATCGGCCATTTTTCCAGTGCTTCTGCAAGGATGGTGTGGTTTGTGTATGCACAGGTCTTGGATACGATATCGATCGCTTCGTCCATTTCGATGCCGCGCTCCATTAAGAGACGGATCAGTTCCGGGATAACCATAGTCGGATGGGTATCGTTGATCTGTACTACTGCGTAATCTGCAAGGTCATGCAGGTTGCAGCCTCTTGCAACAGCCTCGTCCAGAATCAGTCTTGCACCGTTGCTCACCATGAAATACTGCTGATATACACGAAGCAGACGTCCCTTGTCATCGCTGTCATCCGGATATAAGAATAAGGTCAGGTTCTTTGCGATGTCTTCTTTGTCAAAATCAATTCCTTCGCCTACAATGCTTTCATCGATTGTTTCAACATCAAATAAGTGAAGCTTTGTTGTACGGTTGTTGTATCCGACAACATCAATGTCATACAGTCTGGATGTCAGAGTGAAACCACCGAACTGGATCGGGTAAGTAACATCTGTCTTCTTCAGCCAGCTTTCTTTTTCGATCCACGGATTTTTGGTTTCGTTCTGCAGGTTGTTTTCAAATACCTGTTTGAACAGTCCGTAATGATAATTTAATCCAACACCATCACCGTTTAAGCCGAGGCTTGCGATAGAATCGAGGAAGCATGCTGCAAGACGTCCGAGTCCACCGTTTCCAAGTGACGGTTCCGGCTCAACTTCTTCGACTTCTGCAAGACTCTTTCCGTTGTCTTCAAGTGTCTTTTTCACTTCTTCGTATACGCCGAGGTTGATCAGGTTGTTGGATAATAATTTACCGATCAGAAACTCTGCGGAAATGTAATATAATTTTCTCTTTCCTTCATTGCTTTCCTTTGCTGCTGCCATGTCCTTTGTCATTTCAAGCAGTGCATAGTAAAGTTCTTCATTGGAGCAGTCTCCAATTCCTTTGTGGTATCTGTTTGATACGATCTCTGCTAAATTCATCATTGCCCTCCATTTGTTCTATATTGTCTGTTTGCTATTACTCTCTTGTTTGATTCTGATAGAATTATAACGCCATGTAACTGCTTTTTCTTGTAATATACCATCCAAAAGTGGTACAATACTATCATCTAAGTGTGGAGGTCAGCATTATGAACATTCTCGAATATGAAAATTATCAGGAAAAAAAGTCCCACGGTGATGTTTTGTTTCCATATACAACCTATCCCTGCTCGATCCCGCTTGATTTTGCTTCCGTACCGGTTCACTGGCACGACGAGATGGAGATTATCTATGTTAAAAAAGGAACGGGGCTTATCACCGTGGATTTAAAACAGTATGTCATCTCTGCGGGAAGCATCCTTTTTATCATTCCGGGGCAGCTCCACTCAATCGAACAGTATGAGCAGGAAAGCATGGAATATGAAAATGTCATTTTTAAACTCGACATTCTGATCTCCAAACAGACGGATGCCTGTTCGAGCGATTATTTTCAGCCGCTTTTGGATGGCAGACTGTCCATTCCGACGCTCTTTGAACCGGATCATAAGTTTTATGCACCGATCGCTGCCTGTGTGGACGGTGCAGACGAAATCTGTAAGACCTATCCAAAGGCTTATGAGCTTGCCATCAAAGCCCAGCTTTTTTTGCTGTTCCACATCCTGTTTTCGCAGTGCTGCACCGCCGAAACTCCGCACAAGAACCAAAAGTCGCTGGAAAAGATGAAACTCATTATTAAATATGTAGAAAATAATTATATGGAAAAGATTTCGATTGCCGATATGGCAGAAGAAGCGGGTTTAAGCCAGTCCCACTTTATGAAATTTTTCAAAAATACCATGGGAACCTCTTTCATCGATTATCTCAACGACTATCGGCTCACCATGGTATCCAGACTGCTTGTCTCCTCCGAATCCTCCATCCTTGACATTGCAGCAGAATCGGGTTTTGACAACCTTTCCTATTTCAACCGGATGTTCAAAAAGCGCTTTCATATGACACCGCGGGAATACCGGAAGAAATATACCGGAAACTAGGCATTAAGCATCTCTTTTTTGTTTTCCGAGTTTCCCGTTATTATATAAAAACATAAGCACTGCCATTGCGCAGATCACAAGATATCCAAAGATGCTGTATCCATCCGGCACCTGTCCGAACAGGAAAAAACCGATGATCGCAGTAAAAATGATCTGCGAATAATCGTACACTGAAATTTCCCGTGCCGGAGCATGGAAATAGGCTGCCGTAATACAGAACTGTCCGCTGGTTGCGGCTGCACCGGCAAGCAGCAGATATAAAAGCTGTTTTCCGCTCATCGGCTTAAAATTAAGGAGCATGATCGGCAGCGTGGTCAAACACGAGAATGCCGAAAAGAAAAAAATGATGAGCGATCCGCTGCACTTACGCTTTCCGAGCACTCTCACCATGCTGTACGCTGCTCCCGCCGCAATTCCTCCGGCAAGACCTGCAAGTGATGCAATAAGATTTGTATTTGCAAATGTCGGCTTTATGATAAAAAGACTTCCAAAAAACGCTCCTGCCACACAAAGTACCTGAATTAAAGTCAGATCTTCTTTTAAAATCAGATAAGAAAACAGGATGACAAAAAACGGGGACATCTTATTTAGCATATTTGCATCAGAAAGTACGAGATGATCGATCGCATAGAAATTTCCCAAAATTCCGATCGTTCCGAATAAAGCTCGTAAGATCAGAAATTTCAGATTTCCTTTCCCCATCACGATCTTTTCTTTTGATCTTATCATCGTAAACGCCGCTACACCGACTGCTACTATATTCCGAAAAAAACTTTTTTCTACGGAAGGAAGATCTCCCGCAAGACGCACAAATGTGCTCATCCATGCAAAGGAAAATGCCGAGAGCACAATAAATAAAATTCCAAGATTCTTATTTTTCTCCACACTAATCTCCTCAAAACAGAGGCGGGGCTTTTCATTTATCCCGCTCTCATTTGTGTCAAAAAGAGGATGCCGCCTTTGGCACCCCCTTTTTATTTTATTTGGTTTCCAGTAATTTCTCTACACTTGCAAGTTTTACGCACACAACAAAAATCTCTGCTGCCATCTTTAAGTCTTCCATGGTTGGAAAAGAAGGCGCAATACGGATCACAGAGTCTTTCGGATCTTTTCCATATGGGAACGGTGCGCCTGCTCCAGTCAGCGTCACGCCTGCTTCTTTTGCTTTTGCAACAATGGATTTCGCACAGCCTTCCAGTGCTTCAAAGCAGATAAAGTAACCGCCCTTCGGGTTGATCCATGAGCCGATGCCGCGTCCGCCCAGCTCATCACTTAATACCTGTTCTACCATCTCGAACTTTGGACGCATGATCGCCGCCTGCTTCATCATCTGTTTTTTCACGCCTTCCATGTCTTTGAAGTAGCGTACATGGCGAAGCTGATTGATCTTGTCATAACCGATGGTCTGTACGGTAAACTGCTTCTTGATAAAATCAAGGTTTGCTTTGGATGCTGCAAGTGCTGCCACACCACCTCCTGCAAAACTGATTTTTGAGGTAGAGCAGAACTCGTAGACCATATCCGGATTGCCCGCTTTCTCACACTCACCTAAAATATCAAGGATCTCGTCCTGATCTTCTTCATATAAATGATGTACCACATATGCGTTATCCCAGAAGATACGGAAATCTTCTGCCGCCGGCTTTAATGCTGCAAATCTTTTTACCGTTTCATCGGAATAGGAGATTCCCTGCGGATTTGAGTATTTCGGCACACACCAGATACCTTTTACTGCCGCATCCTCAGATACATATTTTTCTACCAGATCCATATCCGGTCCTTCTGCTGTCATTGGAATGTTGATCATTTCAATCCCAAAAAACTCAGTTACTTTGAAATGTCTGTCATAACCAGGTACCGGACAGAGGAATTTTACCTTATCGAGCTTACACCACGGTGTGCTTCCCATAACACCATGTGTCATAGAACGGGAAACCGTATCATACATGATATTTAAGCTGGCATTTCCGTATACCAGAACATTTTCCGGATCTACGCCCATCATTGCTGCCATAAACCGTTTTGCTTCCGGGATTCCGTCCATTCCGCCGTAATTTCTGCAGTCAGTTCCATCTTCGCTGTGCAGATCCGCACTGCCGTTTAACACATCCATCATCGGCATCGTCAGATCAAGCTGTTCTTCGGATGGTTTTCCTCTCGCCATATTAAGGGAAAGTCCTCTTTTCTGCCACTCTTTGTAAGCCACCTCAAGGCTTTCCTTTTCCTTACATAATTCTTCTTTTGTCATTTCCTGATATGACTGCATAATTGAATCCTCCTCGTGCTTCACACTCTGTTAGTTCGTTTGATCGGATGATCCGGCTGATTCCCGAAGCATCTTTAAGTGAGCTTTTATATCTTTTTCATACCCGATGTCAGTCGGATGATAAAACGTCACATCCTCCATGCCATCCGGCAGATATTGCTGTTTTACATAATGGTTCGGATAGGAATGGGCATATTTATAACCCACACCATGTCCCAATTTTCCCGCTGATTTATAGTGGGCGTCCTGTAAATGAACCGGAACTGCTCCGGTCTTATGATCCTTTACATAGGAAAACGCCTCATCAAGCGCCATATACGATGCATTGCTCTTTGGTGCACTCGCCACATAGGTGACTGCCTCTGCCAGTATAATGCGTGCCTCCGGCATCCCGATACGCTCCACCGCAGTTGCCGCCGCCGCCGCAACCGTAAGTGCATTCGGATCTGCCATTCCCACATCTTCCGCCGCACAGATCATGATCCTGCGTGAGATAAACCGGATATCCTCGCCCGCATAGAGCATTCGCGCCAGATAATAAAGCGCCGCGTCCGGATCTGATCCCCGCATACTCTTGATAAATGCGGAAACGGTGTCGTAGTGGTTATCTCCACTCTTATCATAGCGCACCAACCGCTTCTGAATGCATTCCTGCGCAACTTCGAGTGTAATATGAATGATGCCGTCACCACTCCGCTCGGTCGTTAAAATTCCAAGTTCTATGGCGGTAAGTGCTGCTCTCGCATCTCCATTCGCCACATCTGCTAAAAATTCCAGTGCATCGTCATCGATCTTTGCCTGATATGCTCCCATGCCTTTTTCTTTATCGGAAACGGCACGGCAGATCAGCGTCTTGATATCTTCTTTCCCAAGTGCGTGCAGTTCAAAGATCACTGACCGGGACAGTAACGCCCCGTTTACCTCAAAATACGGATTTTCCGTGGTGGCTCCAATCAGAATAATGGTGCCGTCTTCTACAAACGGAAGCAGATAATCCTGCTGTCCTTTGTTGAAACGGTGGATCTCATCAATAAACAGGATCGTCTTTTTCCCATACATTCCCTGATTATTTTTTGCCTTTTCGATCACATCTTCCATATCCTTTTTTCCGGCACTGGTCGCATTGATCTGCATAAATTCCGCACTTGTGGTATGGGCAATGACCTTCGCAAGTGTCGTCTTCCCCGTTCCCGGCGGCCCGTAAAAAATGATCGAGCTTAACTTATCCGCCCGGATCGCCCGATAAAGCAGTTTATCTTTTCCTATAATATGCTGTTGTCCTACAACC
>CAYMCM010000051.1:0-18380 GCA_964388945.1 uncultured Roseburia sp. | reverse complement strand
ATAACGGTTCTCCTGCTTTTCTTCCATCCGGAAGGGAACCGGTTGCCTTACCATATACAACATTGGATGTGATGGTAAGAATAGAGGTTGTCGGCTCTGAATCACGGTAGGTATGGCAGCTTCTGAGCTTATCCATGAATGTGCGTAACAGCCATACTGCGATTTCATCGGCACGTTCATCATCATTACCATATCTTGGGAAATCTCCGGTTGTCTCATAATCAACCGCAAGTCCGTTTTCATCACGGATCACTTTTACTTTCGCATATTTGATCGCGCTTAAAGAGTCTACGACATGTGAGAATCCAGCGATACCGGTTGCGAATGTACGTCTTACATCTGTATCGATCAGTGCCATCTGGGATGCTTCGTAGTAATATTTATCGTGCATATAATGGATCATGTTTAAGGTTTCAACGTAAGTCTCTGCCAACCATGTCATCATCGCATCGTATTTTTCCATTACTTCATCATAATCCAGGTATTCGGATGTAATCGGACGGTAAGCCGGTCCTACCTGAACCTTGTTCTTTTCATCCACGCCGCCGTTGATCGCATAAAGCAGACACTTTGCAAGGTTTGCTCTTGCGCCGAAGAACTGGATTTCTTTTCCGGTCTCTGTCGCAGATACGCAGCAGCATACAGAATAG
The DNA here is from genome assembly GCA_964388945.1 of uncultured Roseburia sp. Taxonomy (GTDB): domain Bacteria; phylum Bacillota; class Clostridia; order Lachnospirales; family Lachnospiraceae; genus Roseburia_D. Next base: position 17,730 of record CAYMCM010000051.1, on the reverse strand, counting down.
TCATCGCCCCATACCGGACGCATAACATCATCATTCTCATACTGAACAGAGCTGGTTTCAATTGAAATATGAGAAGCATATCTCTTGAACGCTTCCGGCAGATGAGAGGAATATAATACAGTAAGGTTCGGTTCCGGAGAAGGTCCCATGTTCTCTAATGTATGTAAGAAACGATAATCTGTCTTTGTAACCTGAGAACGTCCGTCCATGCCAAGTCCTGCCACATCAAGCGTAGCCCATACCGGATCGCCGGAGAATAACTGGTTGTAAGACTCGATTCTTGCAAATTTAACCATACGGAATTTCATGGTCATATGATCTACCAGTTCCTGTGCCGCTTCTTCGGTCAGGATTCCCTTTTCCATATCTCTTTCAATATAGATATCGAGGAATGTAGATACACGGCCAACGCTCATTGCAGCTCCGTTCTGTGTCTTAATCGCTGCAAGGTAAGCAAAATACAGCCACTGGAACGCTTCCTTCGCATTCTTAGCCGGTTCGGAAATATCAAATCCGTAAGATGCAGCCATCTCTTTCATGCCGCGCAGTGCACGGATCTGATCCGCAAGTTCTTCACGGATACGGAAATCTTTGCTTCTCATGCCGCGTCTTGCAGTTCCTGCAAAATCTTTCTGCTTTTCTTCGATCAGGTAATCAATACCGTAAAGCGCAACTCTGCGGTAATCGCCTACGATTCTTCCTCTTCCGTATGTATCCGGAAGTCCGGTCAAAATCTTGTTGTGACGCATCTGCTTCATTTCCGGTGTATAAACATCGAATACTGCTTCATTGTGTGTCTTATGATATTTTGTAAAGATCTCATGGAGCTTTTCGCTCGGCTGATATCCGTACATTGTACAGGACTGTTCTGCCATCTTAATACCACCATACGGCATAAACGCACGTTTTAACGGCTTGTCAGTCTGAAGACCTACAACCTGTTCTAAGTCTTTCATGTCATCGCTGATATATCCCGGACCATATGCTGTGATGGAAGAGACTACTTCTGTCTCCATATCCAGCACACCGCCTTTTTTTCTTTCCTCTTTCTGGAGCTCCTGCAGCTTGCCCCATAATTTATCGGTTGCCTCGGTCGGTCCTGCCAGGAAGGACTCATCGCCATCATAAGGCTTGTAGTTGTTCTGAATAAAGTCTCTGACATCTACGCCTTCTTTCCATTTTCTTCCTGAAAATCCCTGCCACTGTTCAAATTCTTTCATGTTTGCATCCTTTCTTTTTTTCTTTTTATGAAATGATCGTAAGGCCAAGCCTTACGACACTGCCTGATTATGCGCCCAGTCTTTCTGTTGCTTCATCTAAGATCTCACAGAGTGCGCTTCCGCTGCTGGTATGGCATCTGACCACATCCGCATTGGATTTTTCCGCTTCTGTCACTGCACATTTCACCATCTTGTGTGACACGGTGTTTGTAAACAGAATGATAAGATCCGGGCTTCCAATCTGATTTCTGAAATTGCCCGGCATCTGGGTAAATACCTTTGCCTTACAGCTATGTTCCTTGCAAATTTTTTTATATTGACTGACCATGCGGTCATGGCCGCCTATGATAACAACACTCATACTGATACCTCCCATTGATAATTCAATTATTAGTTCACCCTAACTCTAGTTTATAATATCTAATAATTCTCAAAAAAGCAAGCTTCCTATTCGTCTGCTTTTCTCAATAAGAGTTTTCCTGTGCTGTTTTCATTTATAATATCGGATATAAAAAGAAAAAGCAAGTCATTGTATGACCTGCTTATCTCTTTCCATCAAATACCTGTTTTAACACCTCATCTTCCCACAAGATCTCTTTTGCCAGCTCGCGGTATTTTTCCTCATGCAGATAGGTGTGACGGAATGGTTTGATGGACGGTGCAAGATCGATCGCACGCGCAAAATCCTCACGCTTTAAGCCCAGTGTGGAAACATAATCCCAGAACCCGGTATCGGTAAAAACCGTGTTGATCCGTTTATAGCGGTGATCCTGTACCCTGCTCATCAGATAGGTCGCAACGCCGACCTGGACGCCGTGCAGCATTGGCTGTTCTAATATCTTATCCAATGCATGGGAAATCAGATGTTCACTGCCGCTGGTCGGCGCACTGCTGCCCGCAATCTCATTTGCAATCCCGCTCATGGCAAGTGAGTCCACCAGTTCCCGCAAAAACAGATCCTCATGAATGTCCGTAAACGGTGTGCGTACAAAACTATTCACCGCTTTTTTTGCGATCATCACCGCAAAATCATTAAGTGTTGTATATCCGCATTGATCCTCATATACCCAGTCGTAGAGTGCCGTGATCTTTGAAACCAAATCCCCGATCCCGGAATACAGAAATTTCTCCGGCGCACTCTTTATGATGTCTGTATCCACCACGATCCCGTACGCCAGCCTCGCCGGTACAGAAGTTCTCCTGCCATTGACAATGAGTGATGCGCTTGCACTGGAAAATCCGTCACTGGATGCCGATGTCGGCACACTGATAAACGGCAGTTTACGCAGATAAGCCGCGTATTTTGCCACATCGATCACCTTTCCTCCGCCAATGCCCACAATAACCTGTGCCTTTGGTTCAATGGAAAACGCCAGTTCAATGATGTCTTCGATCTTCGTGGAATCTAACTCCCGGTATTCGACAACCGTAACGCCTTCCTCTTTTAACGATTCCATGACATCACGTCCGAACATATCAATCAGTCCGTTTCCAAAATAAAGGACTGCATGCTCCATTCCATTTGATTTGATATATGTTCCAAGATTTTTTAAGGTACCTTTTCCCACTTTTAAGATCGTGGGAATCGCAATATGGCTTCCTGCCATGATCTTCCTCCTTCTTTTCCTGTTTTTCCTTTGATTTCTTTAGCATTTGCCGTAAACGCCTTTTATTATACCACATTCTAACGCTCACCCCAACAAAAAAGACGAACCGCTTTTCGCAGTCCGTCTTTTTTGGTTTTCTACTTTCCGCACTCACAGGGTGTCACGATCACGTTTCTGATCTCCTGATTGTCGATATATCCGCATGCCTTCATTCCGGCACGGATCACGGTATTCCACATTTTCGCGGAAAGATTGCAGGTCGTGTGGTCACTGAGTTCCACGCAGCACGCATTTTCCTCGAGGCATTCCTCCCCGCAGGAAATCTTATACATATTTTTCCTGCTGATCGCGCCGATTTCTTCCAACGTATTTACCATACGGTATACCGTGGCAGAACCAATCTTCCCATCCAGTTTTGATGCTTTGTAGTAAATTTCCTTGCAGCAGGAACAATCCTCTTCCAAGATGATGTCAAGAAGCATCAGCCGCTGTTTTGTGATACGGCATCCCTCTTCCTTTAATTTCTGAATGATCATTTCCTTCTGCATCTGTGTTCTGTGATAACTTCTGGCATCTGCCTTTCTTTCGCTTTTTCCGGAAAGATTTTTCGACATCTCCGCCCCTCCTTTTTAGCTGCAGTGTCCTCCACAATTCTTACAGTCACCGCCGCACTGGAGAGATTTTCCATTCTTTTTGTCACGGATCATACTTTTTATCGCCAAAGCGATCACTCCAAGAAAAACGACTCCTGTAATCAATGTTCCCATAGTTCACTACCTCCTTATTTTTTCGTGCTTATTTTGCACCTGCGACGCTTCGCACGTTCACATTTAAAGTCTCACTTTCTTTATACGGGCGGAATAACAGATAAAGGAATCCTGCCACGCATACAAAAGCAATGATCGTTCCGATTCCAAATGCACCGGTTGTGATCAGTGTACCGATCTGGTAAACACACATCGCCGCCACATAAGCCAGCACACACTGATATCCGATCGCAAACCAGAACCATTTTGCATTATTCATCTCACGCTTGATCGCTCCCATCGCAGCAAAGCAAGGTGCGCAAAGAAGGTTGAATACTAAAAATCCATAAGAAGCAACCGGTGTCATAACCATTGCAAGGTTTCCCCAGATCTCCTGTCCTTCTTCTGCAACTTCACCAAATCCAAAGAGAAGGCCAAAGGTTGCTACTACATTTTCTTTTGCGATCAGACCGGTAACTGCGGCAACTGCCATCTTCCAGCCTTCGCCTGCCTGTGTCCAGCCGAGCGGTGCAAAGATCCATGCGATCGCGCTTCCGATCTTAGCTAAGATACTATCATTTAACTGCTCCGCTTCGAGCATTCCAAAGCCACCATCAGCCCATCCGAAGCTCATTAAGAACCAAAGGATGATCGTTGAAAGTAAAATGATGGTTCCTGCTTTTTTGATAAAGGACCAGCCACGCTCCCACATACTTCTAAGCACGTTTCCAACGGTTGGCCAGTGATATGCCGGAAGCTCCATAACGAATGGTGCCGGCTCTCCTGCGAACATTTTTGTTTTCTTTAAAATGATACCTGAGCAGATGATTGCCGCAACGCCTACGAAATAAGCGCTCCATGCAACCCAGCCTGCATTATCAAAAAACGCACCTGCGATCAGACCGATGATCGGTAATTTCGCTCCGCAAGGGATAAAGGTTGTTGTCATGATCGTCATCTTACGGTCACGGTCGTTTTCAATCGTACGGGATGCCATAACACCCGGAACACCACATCCGCTGCCGATTAACATCGGGATAAAGGATTTTCCGGAAAGTCCGAATTTACGGAAAATACGATCCATGATGAACGCAACACGGGACATATATCCGCAGGACTCTAAGAATGCAAGGAAAATAAACAGCACTAACATCTGCGGTACAAATCCAAGCACTGCACCAACACCGGAGATCACACCGTCAACGATAAGGCCAGTCAGCCAGTCTGCACAGCCGATGCCTTCAAAGAAGCCCTGTGCTGCCGGAATGATCCATTCGCCAAAAAGTGTATCATTTGTCCAGTCGGTAAGGATAGCTCCTACGGTTGTTACCGAAACATAATATACAAGGAACATTACTGCCGCAAAGATCGGTAATGCCAGGAAACGGTTTGTCACAACACGGTCGATCTTATCAGAAACAGAAAGCTCTCCCTTCTTCTTTCCTTTTGTCACACACTCACCAATGATAGATGCGATATATTCATAACGCTCGTTTGTGATGATACTTTCGGTATCGTCATCAAATTCATCTTCGAGTGTCTTGATCTCCGCCGATACATCCGGTGACTGTTTCATCTGTTCTTTGATCTTGTCATCTTTTTCCAGAAGCTTGATCGCGAAGAAGCGTTTCTGATCCGCCGCAATATCATCAAACAGTTTTTCTTCTACGGTCTGGATCACACTTTCCACCTGCGGATTAAATTCATGCACGCGCATGGAAGCATTTTTCTTTGTCGCTGCCGCAACCGCCTTCTCTGCTGCTTTCTGAACTCCGGTTCCTTTTAACGCTGAGATCTCGACAACTTCGCAGCCAAGCTTTTTGCTTAATTTATCAATATGTAACTTATCACCGGTCTTTTCCATGATGTCCGCCATGTTGACAGCCATAACGACCGGAATGCCAAGCTCCATGAGCTGTGTAGATAAGTACAGGTTTCTTTCAATATTCGTTCCATCTACGATATTTAAGATCGCATCCGGTCTCTCTGTGATGAGGTAGGTTCTCGCCACTACTTCCTCAAGCGTGTACGGGGACAGCGAATAAATACCCGGCAAATCCATGATTGTGACATCTTTATGACCTTTTAATTTACCTTCCTTTTTTTCAACTGTTACGCCCGGCCAGTTACCTACGAACTGGTTGGAACCCGTAAGCGCATTGAATAATGTTGTTTTTCCGCAGTTTGGGTTACCTGCTAACGCAATTTTCACTGACATTTTCATACTCCTATCTTTTATTAGTTTTATCTAACCTGTGGTGAAAAAAATTACTCTACCTCGATCATCTCGGCATCTGCTTTTCTCAAAGACAGTTCATATCCGCGAACTGTCACCTCAACCGGATCACCAAGCGGTGCCACCTTTCTTACATAAACCGGGACACCTTTTGTAATTCCCATATCCATGATACGTCTCTTTACCGGGCCTTCACCCGTAAGCTTCTTTACGGTAACCGTCTGCCCGCAGGCAACTTCTCTCAATGTTTTCATAATCTGCTCCTTTGCGTGATTTTTTGAAAATTTAGATCATGATCCTGTTTGCCATATCCTTTCCAATGGCAACTCTGGAATCCTTGACATTCACGATCATGTTTCCGCCTGTCTCCGATACAACAGTCACGGTTCCACCTGTCACAAATCCGAGGTTTTCCAAAAATTTTCTTGTCTCTTCTTTTCCACCGACTTTCTTAATGATATTCGGTTCACCGGCATTTGCCATTGTAAGCGGCATCATATCATCCTCTCTTTCCCATTATCATTATTGATAATCATTTTCATCACTTCGTTGGTTAGTATACTCTAACGTTTATTAGAAGTCAATAATATTATTGATAATTTTTTCTCAATATTTTCCATTTTTTTCCTATCGCTCAAGTTCCGATAATAACTCTGCCTTCCTTTTTCATATTATTATAATTACTCACTAGACGAATTTCGAGAAAACCGTTACAATATCTGATATGCAAAAACAGGGATTACTAAGGAGAACAAAACAAAAATGATAGAATCAAATCAGACCTGGTATCAAAAGGGACTGCGAGATGGAGTTCCCATAGCACTTGGGTACTTTGCCGTCTCTTTTACCTTGGGCATTGCCGCAAAAAATGCCGGTTTTGCTCCATTTCAGTCCATGCTCACCAGTATGCTCATCAACGCCTCTGCCGGAGAATTTGCGGGCTTCACGCTGATTGCCGCAGGTGCCGGATTTCTCGAAGTTGCCATCATGGAGCTCATTGCCAATGCAAGGTATCTGCTCATGTCATGTGCCCTCAGCCAGAAGCTGTCACCGGACACCCCGCTGCGTCACCGACTGCTGCTCGGCTTTTATATCACCGATGAATTTTTCGGACTTTCCGTCTCACGCCCCGGATATTTAAATCCATTTTATACCTACGGCATGATCACTTTAGGTGCTCCTGCCTGGGCACTCGGTACACTGCTCGGCTGCATGATGGGAAATGTGCTCCCGATCAATATCGTAAACGCTTTAAGTGTCGGGCTCTACGGAATGTTCCTTGCCATCATCATCCCGCCTGCAAGAAAGAATAAAGTAATCGCCGGGCTTGTGATCCTCTCTATGGCGGCAAGCTACGCTTTCGAAAAACTTCCGGTGATCCGCGATATTTCATCCGGCATCCGCATCATCCTGCTCACGATCCTGATCGCAGGCGGTGCCGCTGTACTTTTCCCGATCAAGGAGGAATCAGACAATGAACACTAACATTTATCTCTATATCGGTATCATGGCACTCGTGACCTACTTGATCCGAGTACTTCCGCTGACACTGATCCGCAAAGAAATAAAAAACAGGACAATACGCTCCTTTTTGTACTACGTTCCTTACGTCACGCTCGCAGTCATGACATTTCCTGCGATACTTGGTGCCACCGGAAGTATCTATTCCGCATGGGCAGCACTGATCGTTGGCATCCTGCTTGCCTGGAAGGGACGCAGCCTGTTTCAGGTTGCTGTATTCTCCTGTATTATTGTTTTTGTTTTAGAATTGTTTATATGCTGACCCACTCAGCATCCGTTTTCCTGTTCTACCACCGGAATGAGACTGTCCAAGGAATCTGCCACCGCAAAAAGTTCTTTTTTTAGTGTCTCATCCGGCTCGGTCAGATCCGGCACCATAGCGGTCTTTAATCCGGCATCGAGCGCCGCCCGAAGCCCGTTCGGTGAATCTTCAACACCCATGCAGTCGCATGGTCTTTCCCCGATCTGTTCACATGCATACAGATAAATATCCGGCTTTGGTTTACCATTTGGCACCATAGCCGCACAGACGATCCGGTCAAATTTGTCATAAATTCCGATTTCTTTTAAATAACGCGAAGCGCGCTCCTCATCCGTCGCAGTCGCTACCGCGGTCTTTATCCCCTGTGCACGTAAAAAGTCCAATAATGCATCTACACCAGGTTTTTTCTCGGTCCCCTGTTCCGCTAAGACCTGATTCATCAGCTCTTTTCTGCGGTTTCTGACCTTCTCATAATCAAATTCACTGCCAAAACGCTCCTGTAACAGAGGCTCTGCATATTTTGCCGCAAGACTGCGCAGTTCCAGTCCGTTTTCTCTTGTAAACGGGTAGCCTGCCTCACGCCCTGCCTCACACCAACAGCGCACCAGATGTTTCTCTGTGTCGATCAGCACACCGTCCATATCAAAAATAACTGCTTTTATCATTTGCCCTTTTCCCTTTGATCATGAAAATATTTGATCACATCTCTTCTTGTGATGATCCCCATAAAGCTTCCTAAATCGTCCACGACCGGAACAAAGTTCTGATCCATTACACGGAGCAGCAGCTCGTCCATCGTCTCATCGATCTTAACCGGCATATTAAATCCGGTACGCATAATATCGGTGATCCGATATGCTTCCTGATCATGCATATCCGCTGTTCCATGCGACAGCATATGCCATAAAAAATCCCCTTCACTGACCGTACCCACATATCCGCCGTTACGCTCGATCACCGGAATCGCCGTATAACCGTGCTTATGCATCTTTTCAAGCCCCTGACGGATGGTATTGTCATTATATATATATGCGACCTCACCTTTCGGCCGCAGCAGCATTACTATATTCATTGCTTCATCCCTTATATTCCATCTTTCTTATTCTGCCCTGTCATACTGCATGACCAGTGCTTCAATGGCAAGATCGACCGTCCGGTCTGCTGTCATATCATCAAAACAGACATCCAGATTCTGTTCTTTGATCCGGTTTAACACTTCAATCGCTTTGCTGATCTCTGTCTTCTTCAATGCCGTTTCCCCCCACTTTCTTATTTTTCGTCTTCCGGCAGAATAACCTTATTCTGCATTTCTTTATCCATACCTTGTATGATCTCCACCGCTTCTGTCCGGTGCTCCGGATGTGTCAATACCACACACACTTCCTTTGCTCCGTGATATCTGCTCCGTTTCAGCAATGGTACTTCATCCCATCGTTCCGCATAGGGCACTCCATGGCGTATCAGTAAAAACATCACCTTTTCTTTTACTTTTACATCTGTGATCCTGCACAGCTCAATGTCTTCTACACGTTCCATAATTCATCTCCTCCAACATGTATACTATACTACGAAACATGGTAAAAATCAAATTGAACAAAGCCGCATTATCTCTTATAATAGACTTAAAAAATAATCAGGCATAAAAAGGAGGCACTATGAAATTTATCTCTTGGAATGTGAATGGGCTGCGCGCCTGCACCCAAAAAGGATTTTTGGATTTCTTTTTCGATATTGACGCAGATATCTTCTGCTTACAGGAAACGAAGTTACAGGAAGGACAGATCTCTCTCGACCTGCCCGGATATCACCAGTACTGGAATTACGCTGAGAAAAAAGGCTATTCCGGAACTGCCATTTTCACCAAAGAAGAACCCTTATCCGTCCGCTACGGCATCGGGATCGATATACACGACACGGAAGGACGTGTGATCACACTCGAATATCCGTCCTTTTATTTTATCACCTGCTACACGCCAAACTCCCAGAGCGAATTAAAACGTCTCTCCTACCGTATGCAGTGGGAATACGATTTCCGCACCTATCTGAAAAACTTAGAGCAGGACAAGCCGGTCATCCTCTGCGGAGACTTAAACGTCGCGCATCAGGAGATCGACTTGAAAAATCCAAAGACTAACCGCAAAAATGCAGGCTTTACCAATGAAGAACGCGAAAAATTCTCTGCTCTTTTAGCAAGCGGTTTCACCGATACGTTCCGCTATTTCTACCCGGATGCGGAGGGCATCTATTCCTGGTGGTCTTACCGTTTTAAGGCAAGGGAGAAAAACGCCGGATGGCGGATCGACTATTTCCTCACCTCGAAAGATCTTAACAGCCATTTAAAAGATGCAAAGATCTTAACTGACATCACCGGCTCCGACCACTGTCCGGTGGAACTGGATTTCGATCCTGCTTAAGCTTAATTTTGAGAAGTTTTCCACAATTTTTCAAAAAAGGATAACATTTCTTCACTCCAGCGTCTGGATGAACAGCCATATGCAAGACCGACTCCGTGATCTCCCGTCGGATAAAGTTCGCATAAATGCGGCACTCCTGCCGCAGCAAGTGCTGCATCCAGACGCTTTGTGTTGCTTGCCGGCACACATCCGTCATCCTCATTTGCAAATGCATACGTTGGCGGATACTCTGCGGTGATATGCTCCTCCACGGAAAGCTTCTCCCTAAGTCCTGCTCTCTTTGCAGTATTATTACGGTAGCTGCCCTCATGATACTCCGATGTAAAGCTGATGACCGGATAAAGCAGTCCGACACCATCCGGGCGGGCTGAGATCTTTTCATACCATGCCGCTTTATCTGCGGCTTTTTTCTTTAATTCTTCCAGTACATACTCTTTTAATTCTTCATGCAAAGATGCCTCACTCGCACAGAGATGTCCGCCTGCCGATGATCCGACTACCACGATACGCTCCGGGTCTATGCCGTATTCCTTTGCATGAACACGCACATGCATGATGGCAAGTGCCAGATCCATCTGCGGCTTTGGATAAGCGTTCGGTGCGATCCGGTAATTTAACAAAAACGCCTTGTAGCCTCCATCCCGCTCCATACGCTGTGCAAGCTGGATGCCCTCCGAGTACATGGACAACATCTCATATCCTCCGCCCGGACAGATGATGACTGCCGGTCTTATTTGTGCATTTTCCCTTTCCTCTTTCGGCACTGCCTTTGACGGGTACGGCGGTACGGACGCCTCTCCTGCCGTATGCGCAAATGCCGTGTTATCCACAGCAGGATTTCCGGTAAAAAGCCATACTCCTTCCCTGCGGTTTAAATCCGCATCCGGTATGCCGTCCTTCCATCCGGTCAGTTCTTTGGTATCCTCCCAGAGCGGTACAAACATAAAATTCTTTTTTTCCGCCGCCATCAAAAGCACATTGGCACTTTCGACCAGCCCCTCTGCCCAGAAGGGATCCCCCCATTCCATTGTATCCTCCGATCGGATCTCTGCCATCGCATGTCCCAAATGTTCTTCCGGTATACGCGAGATCCAGCAGGACGGAAACAGATTTCCAAGTGCCCGTCCGATCGGTTCCGTATGCTTTATTGCTTCCAATGTATGATTTTCTGTAAACATAATTTCTTTCCCTCCAATATTTTCTATGAGTGTTTTTAATATCATCCCCCTTGTCTTTTCCGATTTCTACCGGAAAAAACAGACATCTTCTACCACATCTTTTTATTGCGGCATCCGGTTCGCCAAAAAAACGGCAGTTCCCGCATCCAGCGGTGAAACTGCCGTTTCGCTCAAAGATATTTTTCTTCAAAATCAATCGCACGCATCGGACGGTTGAAATAAAATCCCTGGATGTACTGTACCTTCATCTGGCGCAGTTTCTCCAACTGTTCCTCTTTCTCCACGCCTTCCACGCACATACGCACCCCGATCGTATCTGCAAGCTCCGACACCATCTTGACGAACACTTCAGAATAATCATCCTTTCCGATATCCACGACAAAACAGCGGTCGATCTTTATGACATCGATCGGAAGCTCCCTGATATGATTCAGCGAAGAATAGCCTGTTCCGAAATCATCTAACGCCACCCAGACACCTAACTGTTTGATCTGTGCGAGCACACGCTTCATACGTGCCATGTCGTTGATCGCAAGGCTTTCTGTCACCTCAAGCGTCAAGTTTGTCGGCTTTAGCTTCGTCTCCTTTAACACCCGGCGGATGCGCTCAACCACATCATTCTGCAAGAGCTGAACGACCGAAAGGTTGACATTGATCCGATATTCGGGATGCCCCATGTCATTCCAGTATTTGCAGCGTTTGCACGCCTCTTCCAGAATAAAATCCCCGATCGGATTGATCAGTCCCAGATACTCGGCAAGCGGGATGAACTCCGAAGGTGAGACAAATCCCATTTTCTGAGAATTCCAGCGGATCAGTGCCTCTGCACCGGAACAGAAATCCCCCGGCTTTGAAATATCCACGATCGGCTGATAGTAAACCTCAAACTCTTTGCAGGAATCAAGTGCCGCATCATGCATATTTTTTTCCAGTTCCAGCCGTTTAAAGGATGTCGACTCCACATGATCGTCATAATATTCCACACGGTTCTTTCCACCCTTTTTCGCCTGATACATTGCAAGATCCGCTTTTTTGATCAGCTCCTGCACTGTATCACCGTCTTTTGGGAAAAGAACCACGCCCATACTCATGGAACAGTAATAATCCGCTCCTTTTAAAAACCACGGCTTACTGAATATTGCCTGAATATCTCCAAGTATGCGTTCTAACATACCAAAATGGTAGTGTGAAACGATAATGATAAATTCATCTCCGCCCATCCTATAACAGGTCGTCTCTATCCCGGAAACACGCTGTAAACTGTGGGAGATTGCCTTTAACAGCACATCTCCGTACTGGTGTCCAAGCCCGTCGTTGATGTGTTTGAAATCATCCAGATCGATATAAAGAAGCGCACCCTGACCGCCCACATCCTTTGTTCTTTTGATATATTCGGTCAGATCCTGCTCACAGCGCATACGGTTGTAAAGCCCTGTGAGAAAATCATTGTTCGCCTGCCGCTCTATTTTCTGCTGATAGACCTTTTTATCCGTCACATCATAGATCGTACACAGCATCACCGATCTGCCGTTCACCCAGTGGATCTGTGTATAGCAGATGTCATAATACCGGTTTTCAAGATCCGAGTAGACTTCATTGCTCTTTCCCCTAGGGCTTCCGGTATCCTGCTCTTCTAACAGCAGTTCAAACTCTTCTACATCCTTCGGCTGCCGGAACATCTCATGAAACTGCTGGTTTGTATAAAGTATCTTCCGTGTGATCGGATCTTTTACATAAATGCCGCATCCTACATTTTCCAGAATCGCCTCCAGGGACTTGTAGGAACTTGCCAGCGAATCGCCCGCGATCCGTCTTGCAAGAATACTCTGCAGCACCTGTTTTGCGTCATGAATGAATTTGATCTCGGACGACTCCCATACCCGCTCTTTTTCGGTCTCATAAAAGCACAGATACATTGCCGTCTCTGCATTCACCTCGATTGGGATCGTCATTGCCGCCTTTGCCCCAATCTTTTCAAACACTTCTTCAAAGCGTGACGGAAGCGGTGTATCGGAAGATATCACAAATGGTTTTCCCGTGAGGAATGGGATCTTTGCCACCGGAATCTTTTGAATCTGCTCCGCTTTTGACTCAAGCCCCTGCGCTGTCCATTCACAGATCATATCCGCTGTCTTATTCTCCGGATTGACACGCAGCAGGCAGGCATTTCCGACCTGTAAAAATTCACACACTTCTTCTAAGATGCTTTTTGCCGTCTCTGTAAATTCCTGCTCACTTACGATCTTTTGTACGATCGCAGACATTGCCTCGTTCCGCTTCAGTTCCTCCTCTGCGCGCTCTTTTTCTTCAATGCTTTTAACGGAAGCTTCCTGCGCAAACGCTTCATCGATCTTTGCCGCAAAATACTGTTTTGAAAGTGTCGCAAGGAAACGCATGGATTTGTAAAAATGATCCGTGGATGTTGTCCCCATGCTCTTTGGCATATCCTCCGGAACTTGTCCGACATCACTTAACACCGCAAACGTAACCCAGACAGCGATCGGTTTTTTTCCCATCCGTATCACTGCACCACACAGTTTTATATTCTCATCTTCAAGCGGTTCTTCGATCATATCTTCTACTTCTGTGGCATAAAGCCGTTCAAGCAGTGAGGTATATGCCTCCTCTGGCACCTTTTCCCGGATAAACGCCTTCTCCTCCTCGGTGCCGTAAAGATCCCCGATATATCTGCGTTTACTGTCCAGACACAATGTATACAGGTCGTTCGCCTCACAGAAGCGCTCCTGCAGTTCCTTAGTCAACTGTCGGTCGATCAGTTTGTCTTCGGAAACAATGCTCTGTTCCATCACACCCCACCTCCTTTGTATCCGATCACGAATACATAATATCCGTCCTTTTTCCGCATACAGTATTCCTGCAAAAGACGATAGCCGCTGTTTAAACGAAGCTGCTTTTTGATAAATCCGATCTCATTGGAATATAAGACCAGCACAGCTTCCCGCTCTAAATGTTCTTTTGCCTTAGCAAAAAAACGGGCATAAAACGCATCCTGTTCTTCTTTTGTCTTTTTGCCGCGCGGCGGCATATTCGTAATGATCTCGTCAAATTTATAATCATGTGTAAAATCAAAAAAGTCACGATTGATATACCAGACACGCGCTCCTGCCGCCTGTGTATTCTCCCTCGCTTTTGCGACTGCCTCCCCGAAAATGTCAATTCCGTACATCTCTCTTGCAAAAACCAGTTTATTGCGCTCGATCAGCATGGTTCCGACTCCGCAGAACGGATCTAAGATCTGTGCATCTTCTTTCAGGTACGGTTTCACAAGCTGCATGATGAGTGCTGCCTGTGCCGGATGCATCGATGCCGCAATGCTGTTTTTCCGGTAAGCAAAACGCTTCATCGGGATTGTGAAAAGCTTCACACATGGAAAAAACCTGCCGCTTTTCGTCTGGATCAGCCGAAGCTCCACTTCATAACCCGCTGCCGAATTGATAAGCCGTCTGCCCGTCTTTTCTTCTATGACTGCTGCCGTCTTTTTCACAAACGCCGTCCTTTCATCTAAAGACATCGTACTGCGTACCTCCATCCGAAAGAAAAACGGTGCGCCGCCATCATGACATTCCTCCAACAGAGGGAGCAGACCGGAATCCGCAAGGATCTCTCCTGCTTCTTTGGCATCTGTTCCGATCTCTTTTGCATGTGACAGAGGAAAGAGCATTTCCCGATAAGTGCGTATCGCAAGTAAAGGCTTTAAATCCCGTGTTGCCACTAAAACGCCAAGCGGATGCTTTTTCGTCTTTCCGTATACGACCTGTCTCTCCGTCACATCATAAAATTCTTTGTCCGTGGTCAGGATCACGCAGTTCTCTTTGGTATATCCGGTAAATGTATGCTTTTTTCTTTCTCCGTACTTTGCCAGTATCCCGTCCAGCTCCTTTAACTGGGCAGCAACGTGTTTTTTATCTTCCTCCGCCGGTTTTAAATCATTTAATTCCTGATACTGTTTTTTTAATTCTTTCAGATATTCCGCTGCATCCAGTTTTCCGATTGCAGCAAGATAGGAGCTTTTTACGAAATTCTTCTCCTCGCGCATATAAGCATCATATAAAGGAGAAAGCGCTTCCTGTGACCGCATATCGCCAAGTGCCAGTGCCGCATTTTTGCGCACCTTCGGATCTTCTGCAAGGAGCAGTCCGACAAACAGAGCGGTATCCACTCCTTCCGGCACTGCCTCTTCTTTCATGCACTGACGGAACAGGGACAGATTTTTCCGCACATCTTCTTTATTTTTTATTGCTTCATATACTGCTTCTATCATAAATTTTCCTTTTCGCTCTCTGTCTTTTTCTATTTACATTATTTTACTTGATTCCCATTTATTTATCAAGATGTTTCCAGATCTCTCTTAAACTGTTCCCACGCTTCAGGATGCTCAACAAAATATTTCGGACACAGCTTTCCGGTTACATCATAGTGACGTATCACCTGATCCGCAGTAAGTCCATAGCGTCTGCACAGCCACGAGGTAAGCGTCACCAGAGACTGATAAGTCGCCGATTCAAACTGCCCCGTCTCATCCGGAATACAACACTCGATCGAGATCGTATCGCTGTTGCGGTTATTCGATGCGTAAGAGATCTCACTGCACGGAATACACTGGACGATCTCCCCTTTAAGTCCGATGATGAAATGACTGCTGGCGTGTGTCATGCCGGAATCCTTCAAGCCTTCAAAATAATCACGGTTCTGCATGGCACTGCTGCCCGGATTCGCCGTATAATGGATCACGATCCCTTTTACTTCGGGAAGCGCCGTTCCCGGTCTTGAATATGGATTGACCGTTAAAAGCTCCACATCAAGCGGCGGTCTTCCGTCGGTATCTTCTGAAACACTCTGTGTCAGAACCGGATCTTTTCTTCTGTGCCAGAAAAACACCAAGACAAGGAGCAGTCCGATCACGACCACTATGGTCAGTATCCGGGCAAGTGCCTGTTCCTTTTTCCGTCTGCTTCTTCTTTTGCTCTTTTTCATTATTACCTTTCTATTCCGTTCCTGCTGCCGATCCCCCGGTCAAACGGATGTTTTTCTTTTTGTATCTTAGAATCATAATCACAACGGTCTTTTAACGCTTCTGAGGGATTTCTTCCGGTCAGAACCACCTCCAGATCCTCCGGTTTGTGATCCAGAAAATCGAAAAGTTCCCGCTCCGACAGCATCCCAAGACCACATGCCCCGACAGCCTCGTCCAACACTAAAAGATCATAATGTGTCTCTTTTACTTTTTCTATGATTTCTTCAAAATAGCGCGCATAGTATGCCGCCGCCTCTTTTTTTTCGGTCTCCGTCATACGGAACGTGAAGCCGAATTTTTCGGTCGCAGAAAAGACCGTGATCTGCGCTATACTCTTTAACACTGCGATCTCACCGGAAGTACCGTCCTTTAAAAACTGCGTAAACAGCACGTTTCCGCCATTGCCCGCACAACGGATGCTAAGCCCTGCCGCCGCTGTCGTCTTTCCCTTGCCATCCCCTTCATACAGATGTATCAGTCCGTACATATTTTTCCTCCGTATTCTGATATGATCTATTATACCCGCTTTTTGCCCTGCGGAAAAGAAAAAAATACCGGACTCTATTTCTCCGGTATTTCCTGTGTCTGTATCATATAATCTTCTGCCGGTGTATCATAATAGATCACCATATCCTGTGTCGGATAGGTCATGCCGAGCTTTTTTGCTTCCTGCTCAATCCATGCATAATCCGCCGTGTCCATCATGCGCTTTTTCGTATCCACATTTTCACTGACCACATTGTTTAACTCCGACTGGAGCCATTCCACCTGAAGTGCCTGACTGCGCACCCGCATCTCCATCCAGACCATGAACATGCAAAGCCCGATCATGACAAACATCAAGGCAATATGGTTCATTGCCCGGTATTTCCTTCTTCGCAGTTCTTTCCGCTTCTGGATCTGTTCGTATTTCTTTTGATTCTCCTGCTGTATTTTATCGTAATAGTAATCGATACACCGTTCTGCAACGGTCGTTGCCATATCATTCTGCATTCTGATTCAAGCCTTTTCTCACCCGTTTAGTCATCCATTCTGTATCCTTGGGTTTCCCCGCAATGGCAACCCGGAGCATCTTATCGTCCTTTTTGTACTCCCAGGCAATCTTGGGCCATCCGCCCCTTTCTTCTCCATTCTGCCGCCGCAGTTCTTTTAAACAGTTGTTCCATGATTCTTCACTTTCACATGGAATATCCAAAATACGGCATTCCATCTCCTCTGTCCGCTCTGTTCCCTGCAAAAAATCCGCTATCAGGTCATTCCTCGTCTTAGTATGCTCACGGGGATCACCTGCCTCCTGGAACAAAGCTTCTATATCCTCTTCCGTAAAGCGCCACTGCACACCGACTTTCTTCCCATGCAGTGTGCCGTCTTTTAAATAATTCCGAATCGTCCGGCAAGTCAGTCCGGTCAGTGCCGCCACATCCGCAACTGTATACCACTTCTGCTCCAGCATACCGGCATCCTCCTTCTTCGTTTTTTCATTATATTTCATTTATTTTCCTATGTAAACA
>CAYMCM010000050.1:0-18456 GCA_964388945.1 uncultured Roseburia sp. | reverse complement strand
AGTGAACCGCGTTTTTGTTTTTCCCGCAATGTCTCCACCAGTTCCAGGTTTCTTCTGGTTGAGCTGTCGATGAGCATAAATTTTCCGGTTGAATACGGATGGATCGCAGTCAGGTTATTCAGTGAATTTTTCTGCGTCTCATAAAGATAGGAAAGCAGCGCACCGGACGCGATCACACCGCAGTCATAATCATTTAAGCCAAGTCCCTCGAGAGATGCCACCTTAAAATGCTCAAGCAGCGTCCGTTTCGCCTGTTCATCCGCAAAATACCACGATTCCAGCGCAGACACCGATATGCCAAGACGGTTTCTCATGTCATCAATATCCACGCCGCTCATATAAAATGGTTCATTGCAGATGATCTCTGACGGTGAAAACCGATTAACTTCATCCATCAGTTTCCGCTCCGTTTCTACTTCTGTCACGTAATAGTCGCCTGTCGTAATATCTGCTGTGGAAATGCCGTATTTATCCGCCATATAAACGATACACATCAGATAGTTGTTCTTTGTTTCATCAAGTGCCTGTGCATCAATATTAGTACCCGGTGTGACAATCCTTGTGACTTCGCGTTTTACCATGCCTTTAGCAAGCTTCGGGTCTTCCACCTGCTCGCAGATCGCCACTTTGTATCCTTTTTTGATCAGCCGGTTTAAATAACTGTCTACTGCATGATAAGGAATACCGCACATCGGTGCCCGTTCTTCCATACCACAGCTCTTTCCGGTCAGTGTAAGTTCTAATTCTTTTGATACGATTTTTGCATCCTCAAAAAACATCTCGTAAAAATCCCCGAGACGGTAAAACAGGAGGCAGTCCTTATTCTCCTCTTTTGTTTTTAAATAATGCTGCATCATCGGTGTAAATTCTGCCACTTTTTTACTTCCTTCCTAAATCTGTTAAAATTTCGGATCGTATCTGCCCGCGACCGCTTCGGCGACTTTCAGTCCGTCCATTGCCGCCGACATAATGCCGCCCGCATATCCCGCGCCCTCTCCGCAGGGATAGATTCCTCTGATATTACTTTCAAACAACGCATCTCTCGTAATGCGCACCGACGATGAGGTACGGCTCTCCACACCGGAAAGGATGGCATCAGGACGGTCAAATCCGCGGATCTTTTGTCCGAAGCTCTCCATTCCTGCCAAAAACGCCTGCTCTACTCCTTCATGAAATAAGCCGCGCAGATTTGCAAATGCCGCCTGCCCTTTCGCACAGCTTACAAATGCCCCATATGATTTTGTTTCCCGATTTTCTTTATAATCACCGAAAAGCTGCTGTGGAATTTTCCCTTTTCCGAGTGCATAAGCCTTTTCCTCCAGCCTACGCTGAAATTCCACACCTGCCAGTGCTCCGTTTCCCGGAAAATCATCCGGTGTCACCGCAACAATGATCGCACTGTTCGCGTTACCGCTGTCTCTCTTATAATAACTCATGCCATTGACCGCCAGCCGTTTTTCTTCCGAAGACGCATTTACCACAAAGCCGCCCGGACACATACAAAACGAATAGACTCCTCGTCCAACCGGCGTCTGCGCAGTCAGTTTGTAGGATGCAGTCGGAAGATACCGTATGTCGGCATCCCCGTACTGGGCATGATCGATCATGCTTTGCGGGTGCTCAATGCGAAAACCAACTGCAAATGCCTTCGCTTCCATGGTAAGTTTTTTTTCTTCCAGAAGCGCAAAGGTATTTCTGGCACTGTGCCCGATTGCCAGAACAGCCGTAGTTGTCCGGTAAGTATCCGTTCCATTTATAGTTACTTCGGTAAGTTTTCCGTCTTTTACGGTAAAATCTGTCACTTCGGATTCAAAATGAACCTCGCCGCCGAGACGTATGATTTCTTTTCTCAGATTGGCAACTACATTTACCAGAACATCTGTTCCGATATGTGGCTTGCTATCGTATAAAATCTCAGACGGTGCGCCAGCCTCCACAAAAAGTTCCAGAACTTTACGATTACGCCCGATGACATCTTTTACCATCGTGTTTAATTTCCCATCTGAAAACGCTCCGGCGCCGCCCTCTCCAAACTGTACATTAGAAGCAGGATCAAGCACACCTCTTTCCCAGAAACGTAAAACATCTTTGGTACGCTCTTCCACACATTTTCCGCGTTCAAAGACGATCGGCGCATAACCGTGTCGGGCAAGGGCAAGGGCACAAAAAAGTCCCGCCGGACCAAGCCCGATCACGACCGGTCTATGCATAAGCGGTTCGGTTCCCTTCTTTGGAAAATGGTAAGGTTTATCGGATGCGATCGCAGCAGAAACACCTTTTAGATGGGAAAGTACCTTACTTTCTTTCTGTTTCAGCAAAAGATCCACGGTGTATACATAAGAGATTTCTGTTTTTTTCCGCGCATCAATAGATTTTTTTACAATACGCATTTCTTCAATATCTGCCGGCGCGATTCGAAGCAGCTTTGCGCATTTCTTTTTGATATCTTCGTTTTGGTGCTGCAATGGCACTTTGACCTGTGAAAGTCGTATCATGATCTGTTCTCCTATTCCTTTCCGGCACGGTCTGCCGCCGCACATCCCGCAACAGCTCCGCTTGACCACGCCCACTGCAAATTATAACCGCCGCATTCGCCATCAATATCAATGATCTCACCCGCAAAAAAAAGTCCGCCTTCCAACTTGGATTCCAGTGTCTTTTCCTTGAGTTCTCCGGTCAGGATTCCGCCTGCAGTCACCTGTGCCGCATCAAATTTATTGGTTCGTGCAATTGGAACCGTAAATTGGCGGATCTGTCTCTGTAATGTGCATAACTGTTTCTCAGAAACCTGTTCTGCGGGCAGATCCCAATCGATTTTACTGCGTTTTAGCAAAACTCCGGCAAGCTTATCCGCAAACATACCAACCAAAGCCTCTTTTGCAGACTTTCCAGCTCCAAGATCCCGAAAACGCTTATGTAACAATTCTCCCAGAGCGGTATCATCCACCGCCGGATAGAAATTTAACTCAGCATATACTTTTTTTCCCGCAGCAAGTGCTTTTGCCGCAAAACGGCTCACCTGAAAGACTGGAATCCCGGATATGCCGTAGTCGGTAAGCTGAACTTCTCCGGTATCCTGATGCAGCAACTGCTTTTCCGCAAAGATCTCCACAGTTGCCGTTGTGCGCACACCTGCCATCTCTTTTTCAAACGGCGCTTCTGCGATAAGCTGAACCAACGCCGGAACCGGTTTGGAAAGATGATGTCCGAATTTTTTTGCGTAAATAAATCCACTTCCATCACTCCCGGTCTTTTTTGCCGCATAGCCGCCGGTCGCCAGAATACAAGTTTTTCCGTAGTAACTGCCGCTTTTCGTATCAAAGTAAAAAATCCCATTTTCTTTCCCGATCGACCGAATACCGATCCCGCAGCATATTTTCACGCCAAGCCTAAACAGACGCATTCGAAACACTTCTAACACCGAAGATGCCTGTTCGCTTGCCGGATAAAAATATCCGTTTTTTTCCTTTGGGCAGATTCCAAGCTCTTCCAAAAAAGCAAGGGTCTGTTCCAGTCCGAACTGCGCAAAGATCGGCATGACAAAAGCAGGTTCGTCTCCGCGGTAATGCGAGACTCCCTGCATCCGATTCGTATAATTACATTTTCCGTTCCCAGTCACCAATATTTTTTTGCCGATACTCTCCATATGTTCCAAAAGCAGAACCTTTGCTCCACGTTCTGCCGCAAAGACTGCTGCAGTCATTCCGGCAGCTCCTCCGCCTACGACAACAACATCATAAATTTTTTCTCTGTTCAATATCTTATCGTCCCATCTCCGCGATTTGCGGTATATGCAAAATATGTATGTTATGTATTCTTCTGTAAAAGCACAAAATTACAGGGATTGCTCTGCCTGCAACCCCTATGAATTGTATCATAACCGGAAATAACAATCAATAGCGGCTTCTGTATGTCTAACTGGAATAATTCTCAAGAAAACCATACAATTCTTCTACATTTTCAAACTTCTTTCCTTGCTGGACTTCTTTTTTCATCCGGTCACTCAGTTCTTTCACTGAAATGTCCGTATCCATATATTTCGTTTTCAGATCTGCACGGTATACCGAAAGATATCCGTCCTCCGCCACGATCACATATTCATAATTTTTCTGGATCAGAGCACTTTCTGCCGCAAGTTCAGTCACAGGTTCCTCTGCCGTCTGTTCCTTTCCCTCATCCTCTTTTTCTGCGATCTTAGGAATCGATGTTATTTCCTCTGGGAATTCTCCCGTCACATAATGATATCCGCAAAAATATCCTCCGATTCCAAAGATGGTTCCCAGAATAAAATACAGACGGATACGATTGACTTTTTTCATAATTTACATCACCGTTTATAGTATCCGTCTGTTTTTTCTTATTTATTCATTTTTTTATAGAAGATGGAATTTTTTTGCATAACGGACTAATACATAGCCCTTCGGAAATTTCCGGATCTCTTCTTCACTTAATCCTTTCATCCAAAGGAGTGCCACCGCATACACCACAACCGCAACCAGGATTGCGCAAACCGTTGCCACCGCATTGATCTTTAACAGAACATATATGCCTTTATAGCAAAGCCATGCGGCAACACCCATGATGAGAGCCGCAACTGCCGGGATCACAAATGTCTTTTTAAATTCCTGATTATATCCGCTGTACTTTTTCAACGCGTATCCATTTAACAGGCACATCAAAAATGCGAAAAACGCATTTGCATAAACAACCGCATAGATATTTAAGTTGAATCCATACAGCAGTGCCAATAAAAAGACAATATGCGCGATCAGCGCAATCAGCGCATTCCGCACCGGTACCTTCATCCGGTTAATGCCCTGAAGCAGTCCGTTCGACAACGTAGACAGCGAGTAAAATAAGATTGCAGCCGCTCCCACCTGAAGCATTCTTGCCGGAAGTTCCCTTGCATCATGAAACAAAAGCTGAAGGATCGGTGAGGCAAGTACGCCAACTCCAACGGTACACGGGAACGCAATGACCATGACAAAGCGGATCGATGAATTGATCTGTGATTTCACACTACGCATATCCCTGCTCGCAAACGCTCCGGTCAGACTCGGAATACAGGACGCCGCCATCGCAGATGCAATGGAGATCGGCACATTGATGAGCAGCTTGTACTCACCCGTATAGATTCCCCACCAGGTATCCATCTGATCTTCCGCATATCCCTGCAGCAACACGATATTTTTAAACACACCCTGATCCAGAATGGAACTGATATTATAAATCGTGGTACTAAGAAGCACCGGAACGATCGTAAACAGAAGTGCCCGGAAAATATGCTGATAAGACTCGGTTCTTACTCCCCGCTCTCTGCGCATCTGCCGTTTAAATACGGTACGATAGATAACGAATAAAAAAATAAGAAACAGCAAAGCCGAAAGTGCACCGAGATTCGTTCCGAGTGTTCCGCCCGCTGCTCCATAAGCAGCTCCATAGTTTTCCTTATTGCCAAGAACTCCTCCGATCTTTGCTCCGTAAGAATATAAGTAATACGCCGCCCATACGCTGACGATCGCATTGATGATCTGCTCGATGATCTGTGATACCGCACTTGGCATCATAGTTCCGAGTCCCTGGAAAAAGCCGCGCAGAACACCGAGGATCGCAACGACAAACAGTGTCGGAGAAAGTACCTTCACTGCAAAAATACTAAGCGGTGTCTTTAGCAGTGTTCCCGTGATATAGGACGCACCGAAATAAATGATAACCGCCGCGATCGAACCGGATACGACCGCAAAAAGGAATGCCCCTTTAAAAACCCGGTAGGCATTCTTTTTTTCTCCCTTCGCCACCCGCGCGGAAACCATTTTGGAAACCGCGGTCGGAAGGCTGTAGGATGATATTAAAAGCAGCATATTATAAATTTCAAAGGCACAACTGTAATAGCTCATTCCGATATCGCCCAGGATCGACCGCAGCGGAATACGGTAAACAAGACCGATCATACGGCTGATGATAGAAGCCACTGCCAGAATCGTACCCTGTACTAAAAAATTGGAATTGCTCTTTTTATT
Organism: uncultured Roseburia sp.; assembly: GCA_964388945.1. Lineage (GTDB taxonomy): Bacteria > Bacillota > Clostridia > Lachnospirales > Lachnospiraceae > Roseburia_D. The sequence continues at coordinate 12,436 of CAYMCM010000050.1, read as the reverse complement.
GTTACTGCCCATAAACTATAAACCTCAAATCTGTTTCTATTCTGCCGAACGGTTGTTGTATTCGTCCTCACTGCTGTAAAAATGCACTCTGTCGGCATCTTCGTTTAAGACGACACATACCCAGGTCTTTCCCTGATTTACTTTGATCTCATTGCCATCTGCGTCAAAATATCTCGTCGGAGATGTAAGAGAATCCTTGCTCCATGTAATGTCAATAGCTTTTCCATTCGTCACATACTGTCCAGTTCCGCCGGAATAACAGTCGATATTCAGATATTTGTCATCAAACTGTGTGCCGCTTCCGGTATACATGGTATAATTCACGCCCTGTAAAATAATGTTCTTATACGCAAGCTGATCTCCGGTCACTGCATCTTTTTCTTCGCTTCCGAACGCATAACGATAGTATAAACCATCTGACGGATTATATACAAACCACGGCTTGTCAATACGATATCCCGGTTCAACAACTGCTGCATCATATCCGTTATCCAGCGTAACCGTTTCATCATCTTTTGCAAAATTGTAATGTTCTCCAAAGCCTTCTGCCATGGTCGTGCGGTAACCCTTGTACTCAATCGCCGCATCAATACCATCTGCGCTTACATACGCGTTATGCGGTGCGTTCATATCACTCGTACGGTAAAACGCAAGGTTTTCTACCTGTCCTTCCAGTGCATCCAGATCATCAATTTTTTCCAAAATATCAAATGCGAAGATACATTCTCCGAAATGTGCATAGATTGAATCATACTCAGAAGCAAAGTCTACATAATACGGTCTGCAGCTTCTGACATTTCCGATACGTTCCATTCCGGAATAATCCTGAAAGATTGCCATATATCTTGTAATAGAACCTTCAACCGGACACTCATATACGATATCTGCGTTTTCAATTCCATAATGCGGCCATGCTTCGTGCGTGTTTTCGATCATAAGCGAAAGCGGTCTTTTTGCTGCAACATCTGCGGCGATCCATTCTCCGGTCAGATTATTCCGTGCCATGCCCTCCGGTGCTGCTTCTTCTGTTTCTGTCATCGGTTCTGTTTCTGCCTCTGTCACAACCTCCGGTGCTGCCGTTTCTGCTGTTTCCTGTGACTTCGCATCTGATTTTCCGCACCCCGAAAAAACTGTACAGCCAAGCGCTGCCAAAAGAACTGCATTTACATATCTCTTCATTCTGTACCTCCTGTTATCTTAAAATGTTCAGTTCATTTAAGATCTGTTTTTGTTTATTTTCCATGAATGCCGCTTCCTCCGGTTCCATATGGTCATAACCGAATAAATGCAGCATACTATGTACGATTAAAAAAGCAAATTCCCTCATTTCCGAATGACCGTAAGATGCCGCCTGCTCCGCCACTTTGTCCACGGAAATGATAATATCACCGAGCATAACCTCCCCGGTATCCGGGTTAAAGTTGTCATCACTGTCTGCAACTGTATCAAAATCCCCCGCTTCATCATAGGCAAGCAGCGGAAATGACAGTACATCAGTCGGTCGGTCGATCTGTCGGTATTCCCGATTGATCTTGTGAATGGATTCATTATCCACTAACAACAGATTCACTTCCGCCTCAAACGGAAAGTTTTCATGATCTGTCGTAAATGTGATGACTCTTGTCGCAAGTTCTTTATAATCAAACGGAAAGTCTACTTCCGTTTCTGTCTCCACTGTAATCGTCAAAACAGATTTTCTCCTTTCACAAAAAATTCCCGAATCTTTAAAAACTGATTCATGGTAAGTCCGGATTCATCATAAATTCCGGTCGAGGACGTCTCATTCATTGTCTGATAAATGACAACTTCATAATTCCAGGTACTTGCAACGGTATTTTTATCTAAAATCTCAAATTTAGTCACCAGTGCTTCCACCATATGTACCAGCGCAGATTCCCTCGTACTCGGCAGCGCCTGTTCCCCGTTATATTCAGCAAGGATACTCACCACTTCCTGCGGAAAACAATTGCTCTGCGCGATCAGTACACCATTTTCCACGTATGGAGTCTCTCCCTCGATCTTTCCGAGCCTGTAATAGAACCCCGCCGCTTTTGCAATCCCCGGATTGGCACCTATGAGCGGTGCACACCGCTCACACAGTTCAGAAACCTTTTTTGCATGTGTGTAGTCTGCCTTTGCATACTTCCGTATCTCTGCAAGCAGCGGATAGTCCTCCTGCATGATCGCATCCAGACTTCTGTCCTTTCCAGTCAGTGCATACTGCTTTATTTTACCAAATAAAAGTAAAATAAGCAAATCCGTGATAAGCCCGCCTGCTCCCGCATAAAGTATCGTATTCTGATCAAAGGTATAATCTGCCAGATAGTGGAACAAAGCGGCTGTCACGATCTCTATACACGGCAGAATCACCAAGATTCCGATATAGTTTTTCTTTTCTTTTAAAAGTTCTGCAAACACACAGCCCACAACAGATAAGAATACATATGCGCACAGCTCATAAAAATTTGCATGTACCGTGATACACAACAGGATATCAAAACAGATACCTGCCGCCAGTGCCGGCAGGCCAGCAGACACCACACTTAAAAAAATCGGTATCAGTACGACCGGTGCCGTATACTCTGGGAGAAAAGAAAAGCCGTAGTTTAAAACACAAAATAAGAGATAGACATTCCGAATCAGTCTATAATCCACCGCACGGTATCCTGCGATACTGCCGCTTATCCGCGCATGTACCAGGGTCAGTACAAAAAGCAAAAAAAACAAGATGCCAAGAAACAGGCTGATTAGAATCTGATCTGCCGCAAATCCGAATGCTGCCGGCAGTGCTGCCGCCAACCCTGCTGTTGCTGCGAGCATCAGCATCATGTTTTTTATTCGTTTTTCAGAAAATTTGCGTTCTTCCATCTATCTTGTTCCCTGTTGTTTTCTTTTTCCGGCAGCAGTTTTTTTCTCATCACCTGTTTTCTTCTCATATGCATCATACGCCTGTACGATCTTTTGTACCAGCGGATGACGTACCACGTCATTGCTGGTCAGCTTGCAGACACCGATCTCATCCACATTACGCAGAACCCGAAGCGCCACATCCAGTCCTGATTTTGTTCCCGGTGCCAAATCTTTCTGCGTCGCATCTCCGGTCACAACCACTTTAGAGCCAAAACCGATACGGGTTAAAAACATCTTCATCTGCGCAGGTGTCGTATTCTGCGCCTCATCAAGAATGATAAACGCATTATCCAATGTGCGTCCGCGCATATAGGCGAGCGGTGCTACCTCGATCAGCCCTTTTTCCATGTTCCGCTGAAAACTTTCCGCTCCCATGATCTGATAAAGTGCATCATACAACGGGCGCAGATAGGGATCTATTTTGCTTTGCAGATCTCCTGGCAGAAATCCAAGTTTTTCCCCTGCTTCGATCGCAGGTCTGGTCAAAATGATCCTGCCCACCTCTTCGTTTTTAAATGCCGTGATTGCCATTGCCATTGCAAGATATGTCTTTCCGGTTCCTGCCGGTCCGATCCCGAACACGATCATTTTATCCCGGATCTCTTTTACATAATTCTGCTGTCCAAGTGTCTTTGGCTTGACCGGTTTTCCATTGATCGTATGGCAGATAATCTCCTTGTCGATCTCTAAAACAGCGTTTTCCTGTCTAGTCTCCGACAGGGACAAAATATAATCCACATTCTGTTCCGTGATCTCATTTCCCCGTCTGGAAAGCTCGATCAGTTTGGAAAAAACGTTTGCCGCACTTTTGATGTTTGTGTCTTCTCCTAAGAACTTCATCGTTCCGTCACGGATAACGATCGTCACATTTAATGCGCGCTCAATTTTTTTTATATAAGAATCAAACTGTCCAAACACATTTGCCATGTGCTCTACTGGTACATTAAGTGTCATTTCTGTCAGACTCATTGTGTGTTAATCCCTTCGTCTGCCGGTATCTCAGGCACTGGTACGGCAAGCACCTCGGTCGGTGCATATGTTCCGATTTTTTCTTTCACCGTGATACTCCCGCTTGCCCGGCATTTTTTTTCATCTATTTCTATCATAACATTTTTTTGTAAAATTTGAACATCTTTTTCTCTTAATTTTTCCAAATAAGTCAAAAGATGTGAAGCTGCAAGTTCTTTTGCCTCTGTTTCGCTGTATTTTTCCTGTTTTGGTGTATATTCCCGGTATTCATTGATCTCGAAATAAAAAGGCAGATAAAAATCCGAACATATATGGATCTGATATTCGGAACTATATTTATCAAAATGCCGGTATGTATGTGAAAATGACGGAATCGGAATACAGCAGCCTAAAACTTCTACCGCATATTGCTTTTTTGTATTCCCGGTCGGAACTTTTTTTTCATAGGTCAACGGAAAGCTGTCACTGTACGGATAACTTGTGACACCTGTGATATCCGCATCTGAAACGCAGTACTGATAGTTTGTCACCTCTCCTCCGTCTCCAAGGATATCAAGCCGTCCAAGCACCAGAATGTCTCCCTTTTTCACCTGCATTCCGACTTCGATCTGCGGTGCCCCCTGTCTGGTAATGACCGTATCGATCATGGCATCCTTCTCTGCAACAAGATCATATGCTTTTCCGTCATCCGGGCGTTGTATTTCTTCATTCCTTATATTTTCCTGCAGATCGATCGTCATTTTGGTTCCATTTATTTTTACCGATGTCCAGATTACATCATCAAAAAACAGGCGCAGATTTTCCTCAAGTTTTGTAGCATCAATTTTCTTTTTCGGTGTACCGAATGAAAGATCCTGCTGCTTTAAATAAGCAAGAACCGTTTCATCCGTAATGTAAGAATTTCCATTGATCTCGATATTCCAGATAAACTGAGACAAAAGAAACAGTATTCCAAAGAAAAGCAGTATTCCGCCAAAAAATATTTTCCGTCTGCGGTAGCGGTGTATCCAGAACGGAAAGCCATAACGTTTTTGGATCACAAGCTTTGTCCTTGTCTTTTTCAGAATTGGCTTTAATGTCCGAAACGCCTGCACACTGATACAGAATTCATAGTCATCCCCATTCCGCACCAGATTCCAAATGACAATATTATGGTTTCCGCACAGATTGAGAAAACGCTCCGGCGCATACCCGCTTAATCTTACACCGACAAAGCCGCGAAAGAACTTGATGATCGATAATAACAAAATATCCCCCTATGGTTCATACGTTATTTGTTCTAAAAATCCTGTTATTTTCATCTCATCATTGGTATAATAAACAATTTTTAAGTTTTTTCCGCTAAGAAACAGCCTGCAGGTCTTTGTCTGAAGCCGTATGGATTCTCTTGTATATTCCAGAATGCCTTTATAATTTTCTACAATGATCTCCTCCTGCCCGGTTACATTTATGATGACTGAGCCAAAAAAAAGATCCCGCGGCAGTTCTAATGTCTCTACAAGCTGTTTCCCGATCGGATGCCGATTTAATTTTCCCATATCATACTATATGAGAGATCCGTTCATCCTATTCAGTAATAATTTGTTTGATCATATTCCGCTTCTTTGGTGCAGCAATGCTATAACGATAAGCATTCTCCACCAGTTTTGCGGCAGCCTGCCCTTTCTTTTCATCGCCCGCATAAATTTCTGCGATTGTATCCGCAGAGTGCACTGCATCTCCGATCTTTTTCTTCAGATAAATGCCCACAGACAGATCGATCGCACTTTCTTTCGTCTCTCTGCCTCCGCCCAGCATCATGCAGGCAGCACCAATCTGTTCTGCCAGAATATCTGTAACAAATCCGTCCAAAGATGCTCTTACGGCTATCTTCTTTTCCGCGATCGGAAGTCTGCCCGGCATCCGGACATCATCCGGATTTCCGCCCTGTGCTTCTACAAATTCTGCAAATTTTTCCAAAGCGCTTCCGGATGCGATCGTTCCCTGCAAAAGTTCCACCGCATGCGCACGATCATCTGTCACTCCCGCAAACAACAGCATCTGCGCACCCAGCGCATAGGTTACTTCCATCAGATCTTTTGGTCCGTTGCCGCGAAGTGCCTCCAGTGCCTCGATCACCTCCAGCGAATTTCCAATGGCGTTTCCCAGCGGCTGTTCCATATCGGTGATAATGGCAGCCGTCTTTTTTCCTGCCATATTTCCGATCTTTACCATGATTTCCGCCAGTGCTTTTGCATCCTCCTCTGCTTTCATAAATGCACCGTTTCCGGTCTTGACATCCAGTACGATCGCATCACTGCCGGATGCCAGCTTTTTACTCATAATGCTGCTTGCGATCAGTGATCTCTGGGCTACCGTAGCCGTCACATCACGCAATGCATAGAGTTTTTTATCCGCAGGTGCAAGATTAGCCGTCTGACCGGCAATGGCAATCCCGATGCGGTTGACATTTTCCGTAAATTTTTTTTCCGGGAGCGCGGTACAAAATCCTGGAAAACACTCCAGTTTATCAATCGTCCCTCCGGTGTGTCCGAGTCCGCGCCCGGACATTTTTGCTACCGGGACTCCAAGTGCAGCTACCATAGGCGTTAAAACAAGTGAGGTTTTATCCCCGACACCTCCTGTACTGTGCTTATCCACTTTGATGCCGTTAATCCCGCTTAGATCCAATGTATCCCCACTGTCTCTCATTGCAAGGGTGAGTTCTAACGTTTCTTTTTCATCCATACCGGAAAAACAGATTGCCATGAGCATGGCAGACATCTGATAATCCGGGATTTTTCCGGCAGTAAACCCGTCTATCATAAAACGGATCTCCTCACAGGAAAGAGTGCCGCCGTTTTTCTTTTTATCGATCAGATCATACATCCGCATAGCTTAATCCTCATAATCCAGACAGGCACGTTCTGTCACATACGGTCTTACATATGTATCAGCGACTTTTACATGTTCCGGATGTTTTGCATAGACCGCAATATCTTCTGCTTTTTCAAACGTTGTCACAAGTGCCATGTCATGTGTACTGGACGGGATCGGTTCTTCCACAAATTCTGCTGTGAGAAGTCCCGGTACTTTTCCGGCCAGGTTCTTCAAATTTTCTGCCATATCCCGCTTTAATCCTGCTTTTTTCCCTTCTTCAATTTCCTCTTTAAATTTCCACATTACAATATGATGTACCATGTTAAAACCTCCTGTGTTTTTTAATTATATAATATTTTTTTCATTTTTCCTATTTATGATACGGCTCATGATTCAGAATACGATAACTGCGGTAAATCTGTTCCAGCAGGATAATACGCATGAGCTGATGCGGGAATGTCATCTTAGAAAAACTGAGTTTGAAATCTGCCAGTTGCTGTACTTCCCTGCTAAGTCCGAGTGATCCGCCGATCACAAACACGATATGACTTTTCCCCGATAACCCAAGCTGTCCGATCTTCTCTGAAAGCTCCACGGAATCAAGCATTTTCCCATCGATCGCAAGTATGATCCGATAGGCATCTGTTTCTGTTAAATATTTCACGATCCGTTCATCTTCTTTTTGCCGTATCTGCTCTTGCTGTACTTCGCTCGCATGATCCGGTGTCTTTTCATCCGCGTTCTCGATAATTTCGATCTTACAGTAACGGCTCAGTCTTTTTTTATATTCTTCTATCGCCTGCACATAAAATTTTTCCTTTATTTTCCCGACAACCAGTATTGTAATCTTCATATTTCCTCCAAACGAGCTTGCTTTTTATAAGTATACGCTACCCTTATAGAAATAACAAGAATTTAAAAAAAGAGCCTGTCAGTCCACGCACTTCTTGTCATCCGCAGCAAAATCCCGTATAATGAAATACAAAATACAAAAAGTGAGGTAACGACTTATGTGGTGTCCCAAATGTAAAACCGAATATATCGAGGGAATAACCAAATGTGCCGACTGCGGCATTGATCTTGTGGATGAACTTCCCACGGTTTCCTACGAAGAACTTTCCGGCAGAACCAAAGAAAAACTTGCACACATCCAGGCGGCTGAAAGCAGCAAAGACACTCTGCATCCCAAGGAAGGCAGCACTCGCTATATTGACAAACGAAGCCAGTATGAAGAAATGAAATCTACTGCTTATACATTTCTTTTTGTCGGAGCACTCGGTATTTTTGCCATTATACTGATCGCACTTGATATCATCCCATTACACATGGCAGCTTATATGCGTGTGATCATGGCCATTGTGATGGGCAGTCTTTTTCTCTTCTTTCTCTTCATCGGTGTGCAGTCTTTTCAAAAAATGAAAAAACTTGCTGTTGATGCTGTTGACGAAGAACATACCACCCATGAGATTTTAGAAGCTTTTCAAAAAGAGCATACTGCCGCATCCATTGATGCCGCTATTTCCGAAACCGGAAACATAACGAATGAACAGCTTTATTTTTACCGTTATGAACAGATTAAAAATATTTTAACTGCATGTTATCCGGATCTTGCCGAGAACTATATGGAAGATCTGATTGAAAAAATCTATACCGCTTTATTTCCAGACATGATATAATATGCATAAATAATGTTAATACAAACAATATGAGGTGATTAGAGTGAAATTATTAGAAGAAAAAATTCTCGCTGAGGGAAAAGCCGTAAACGAAAATATTTTAAAGGTAGACAGTTTCATCAACCATCAGGTAGATCCTATGCTGATGGAACAGTTTGGAACAGAACTTGCATCCCACTACAAAGACTGTGGAGTAACCAAAGTTGTAACGATTGAAAGTTCCGGCATCGCTCCAGCACTTATGACTGCAAAAACTCTTGGCGTTCCTATGATTATTTTAAAAAAGGAACCATCTAAAGTCTTAAACGACAATTTATACCAGACTGTTGTAACTTCCTATACAAAAGGAACCAGTTATGAACTGACACTCTCCCGTGACTTTATCAATGAAAACGATCATGTTCTGATCATTGATGATTTCCTTGCAAACGGAGAAGCTGCAACCGGTGCCATTCGTCTCCTGCACAAAGCAAACGCAACGATCGCAGGATTAGGTGTTCTGATTGAAAAATCCTTCCAGCCGGGCCGCCAGAAACTGGAAGCCCAGGGCATTGATGTTTACGCACTCGCGCGCATCAAAAAGCTGGATCAGGATTACGTCGAATTTTATTGATTGTAAATATAATTCTGTCTTACCGGACTGCTGATCTTTCCATTCGGGCTGACCGTGAATACCTCAAGGACATTGTTGCCCGGTGCCATCGGGATCGGTTCTATATACATCGTACACCGTGATGTCACTTCACTCCGTCCCCAGGAGGAATCATCTTCCGGATTATTCCAGATGTAATACGCATTGCATCCCGCCGGAACCTGAATCGTAATCATCTGTCCTTCACCCACATAGGTACCGCCTCCCGGCAGCAGTGTCGGGCGATCCGGTGCCGTATAGGTGATCGTATAATCTACGGTCACCACATCACTGCTGAATCCCTTCTCATTTTCACAGACAGCCTGCAGTTCATACTCTCCTTCTTGCTTTAAAACAATCGGTTCGCTATATAATTTTCCGTATTTCTTCGGAGATGTTCCATCCAGAGTATAATAGATCTTTGCCTGATCCCCGGACGTGATCGAGATTTTTAAACTTTCTTCATAATTGCCGGATTTCTTACTGATTTTCGGTTCTGCAACCAGATAATCCGCAAACAATGTCTGAATGCTTTCACTGTCCGCTGTCTGATACAATGCTAGGATTGCATCATAATCCGAGTCTTCCTCATACAGCCCAATCAGTTCTTTGTATGCTTTTTTATTCAAATTGTCATTTGAGATGATCCCCTCTAATACAGTGATCGCCTTTTCACGCTGGTTCATAGAAAGATAGATATCAACTATTTCAAACTTGACATCCAGATTATCCGGCTCCATTTCTTCTGCCTGGATAAAATAATCCAGTGCCTCCGAATAATTTCCGCCTGCTTCAGCCGCAAGCCCCTGATTGTACTGATAAGTAAAAGAATGTTTGTTGTTATAGGACATAACTGCAAACATAACAGCTAAAGCCGCCGCTGCTCCTGTGGATGAAATTCCAACGATCAGTGCCAGTCTGCTCTTCTTTTTTTGTTGTTTTCCGGACGTTTTTCCGGGATTTTCCTGCACATTTCCAGTACGTTCTCGATTTGTGTTATGCTCGCTACGCACCGGACGCACATGCTCCTGCTGCGATCGTCTTGCCCGCTCTGCCGCAGACTCACTATAATTTGTCTTCCTCCGGCTTTCCCGATCCAGAATATCAGCAAGCATTTCTTCCTCAAGCACATTGTAATCCGGCACGATCTGCACCTCATGACCGCACACAGAACAATACAGGCAGCCTTCTTTTATTTCAGCTTTGCATTTTGCACATTTCATATTCAGGCATCCTTCTTTTATTCCGCATGACGCATAGTTTCCACGCAGTTATTCATAAGCATTGCAATCGTCATCGGCCCGACTCCTCCCGGTACCGGTGTGATTGCAGAAGCAAGCGGCTCTACTTCATCAAATCTGACATCGCCGGAAAGTTTATTGTCCTCATCCCTGTGGATTCCAACATCAATGACTACTGCTCCTTCTTTTACATAATCCGCAGTGATAAACTTATTTTTTCCGATCGCAACGATCAGAATGTCTGCCTGCCTGCAGATTTCCTTTAAATTCTCAGTATGAGAATGTGTCACTGTAACCGTCGCATTTTCACACAGCATCAAAAGCGCCATCGGTTTTCCCACAATATTGCTTCTGCCAACAACCACGCAGTGTTTTCCGTCTATTTTGATACCACTCCGTTTGAGCAGCTCGATAATTCCAGCCGGTGTACAGGAAACAAATCCCTTCTGTCCGATCACCAGTGCTCCGACATTCTGCGGATGAAAACCATCTACATCCTTTGCCGGATCAATGGCACGAATCACCTTATCCTCATCCATATGCGCAGGCAGCGGAAGCTGTACTAAAATACCGCTTACTTCCTTTTTCGCATTCAGTTCCGCGATCAGATCCAACAACTCTGCCTCTGTTGTCTCCTCCGGAAGTTCATAATTCAAAGATCCTATTCCAATATATTCGCAGGCACGTTTTTTATTCCGCACATACACACTTGATGCAGGATCGTTGCCCACCTGTATAACGGCAAGTGCCGCTTCTCTTCCTTTCTTTTTCCATTCTGCGACTTCACGCTTTAATTCATCCTTAATTTCTGCCGAAATCTTCTTTCCATCAATTAATTTTGCCATCCTTTTTCCTCCCTAAAGACATTCTTCTATGTAATTTGCAAGTTCTTCTTCTGTCATCAGCACCTTACGGGGCTTTGTCCCCTCCTCAGGTCCCACAATTCCTGCTTCTTCCAACTGATCCATGATACGGGCAGCACGGTTAAAGCCAACTTTAAAATACCGCTGCAGCATACCGATTGATCCTTTTTCTTTGTCTACTAAAAGTTTTGCCGCATCTATAAAATAACTGTCTCTGTCATCGGACGGCATACCCGAATCAATGGTTCCGGTCGGATTTTCACTTGCAGAATTCATCTTTTCCTCAATACTGCTGTCATAAGAACCGGCACCATTATTTTCTGTCAAAAACGAAACAACATCTGAAACTTCCTTATCCGACACAAACGCTCCCTGCGCACGAATCGGTTTCGGATATCCTTGCGGATAGAACAGCATATCGCCCTTTCCAAGCAGCTTCTCCGCACCGTTCATGTCCAGAATGGTTCTTGAATCCACGCCGGAAGTCACGGAAAATGCGATACGGGACGGCATATTCGCCTTGATCAGTCCTGTAATGACATTGACAGACGGACGCTGTGTCGCAATGACAAGATGGATACCAGCCGCACGCGCAAGCTGTGCAAGACGGCAGATCGCATCTTCCACATCTCCCGGTGCGACCATCATAAGATCTGCAAGTTCGTCTACGATGATCACGATCTGCGGCATCTTCTGCGGCTTTGTCTCGTCTTCGATATCAGCTATCCCTGCTATCTTTTGATTATAACCCTTAATATCACGCACATTATACTGTGCAAACTTCTGATAACGTTCCGTCATTTCCGTAACCGCCCAATGCAATGCTCCGGCAGCTTTCTTAGGATCTGTAACAACCGGTATGAGCAGATGCGGAATCCCATTATACACACTGAGTTCCACGACCTTCGGATCGATCATGATCAACTTCACATCATCCGGATGCGCCTTGTACAAAATACTCATAATGATCGTATTGATACAGACCGATTTACCAGAACCAGTCGCACCTGCGATCAGCAGATGCGGCATTTTTGCAATATCGGTAACGATCACCTTACCACCAATATCCTTGCCTGCGGCAAATGCGATCGCCGATTTATTTTCCTCAAATTCCTGCGACTCGATCAGTTCCCGGAACATGACCGGAACACTTTTTTTGTTCGGAACCTCGATACCGATTGCTGCTTTCCCCGGAATCGGTGCCTCAATACGAATATCTGCCGCTGCCAGATTCAGTTTGATATCGTCAGCCAGATTTACGATCTTGCTGACCTTTACCCCCATCTC
>CAYMCM010000049.1:0-18468 GCA_964388945.1 uncultured Roseburia sp. | reverse complement strand
TTTTAATACAAAATGAATATTTTTACATGTTAAATTTTTCTGAATTTTATTATAATCCAATAAATTCAGCAATGATCTTTTTGTAGATCGAATCTGCATCAATCCCGACTTCCTGCCTTAAAATATCAACATTGCCATGCTCCACATATTCATCCGAGATTGCGATATTCAAAACGGAAACCGATGCATGACAGACGGACAGATATTCCGTAACATGTTCTCCGAATCCGCCGCTTAACACATTTTCTTCAAGTGTCACGATCAGTTTATGCTCTTTTGCCGTCTGGCGCAGCATGGCTTCATCTAATGGTTTTGCAAATCTCGCATTGATCAGACTGCAGTGATAGTCTAACGCTTTTAAACGTTCCCGCACCTCGACCGCGGTCTTTACCATACTTCCATATGCGATCAGCGCAATATCACACTCATCATAGATGATTTCGCTCTTACCGAGAACGATCGGAGTGCGGAATTCTTTCAACCCATCATATGCCTCTCCGCGTGGATAACGGATTGCGATCGGTGTCTCGAATTTTACCGCAAATTTGATCATATCGGACAATTCCCACTTGTTTTTCGGTGCCGCCAGCGTCATATTCGGCATCCCAGATAAATAAGATATGTCAAAGATCCCCTGATGCGTTTCCCCGTCACTTCCAACAAGCCCTGCCCTGTCGATCGCAAAAACGACCGGAAGGTTCTGAATACATACATCATGCAAAATCTGATCATATGCACGCTGTAAAAAGGAGGAATAAACCGCAACAATCGGTTTTAGCCCCGCCGCCGCCAGTCCTGCAGCAAATGTAACCGCATGCTCCTCTGCTATCCCTACATCAAAAAAACGCTCCGGAAACATATTGCGGAAACGCTTTAGCCCGGTGCCATCCGCCATCGCCGCCGTGATCGCAACCACTTTTTCATCCCGATCGCCCAGTTTGCGCATAACCGTTGAAAAAATGTCCTGATAATTGGCTTTTACTCTTGGTTTTAATGGAAGCCCTGTCTCAATGTCAAACGGCTCGGTTCCATGAAATCTCGCCGGATGACGCTCCGCCGGAACATACCCTTTTCCTTTTTTCGTAATGACATGTACCAAAACCGCTCCCTCTATCTTAGATGCCTCATGAAATATCCGTATCATCGCAGATATATCATGACCGTCCACCGGTCCGAGATAGACAATTCCCATATTTTCAAAGTACATTCCCGGTATCACAAGCTGTTTGATACTGCTTTTGGTCTTATGGATATTCCGTATGATCTTTTCTCCATAAACAGGGATTCGGCTCAGTGAATCGATCACGCCGTTTTTTAAATCCTGATAAGCACTCGCCGTCCGGATACTGCTCAAGTATTTTGACATTCCGCCGACATTTTCTGAAATGGACATATTATTATCATTGAGCACAATGATAAAATTAGACCGGAGCTTTGAAGCATTGTTTAGTGCCTCATATGCCATTCCGCCTGTCAGTGCCCCGTCTCCGATCACCGATATTACCTTATAGTCCGCTCCGCTTATCTCCCGTGCCATCGCGTAGCCAAGTCCGGCAGAGATCGATGTCGAACTGTGCCCGGTATCAAAACAGTCGCAATCACTCTCTGCCCGTTTTGGGAAACCGCTCATGCCGCCGTACTTGCGCAGCCCATCAAAGCCTTCCTTTCTTCCGGTCAGAAGTTTATGTGTATACGACTGATGACCGACATCCCAGATGATCTTATCCTGTGGCAGGTCAAACGCCAGATGCATTGCCATCGTAAGCTCCACCACGCCCAGATTGGATGCAAGATGACCTCCGGTAACAGAAATCTTTCGGATCAGAAAATTCCGTATCTCATCTGCCAGTATCGGAAGTTCCTGCGGCTCCAGTTTTTTTATGTCATTTACCTGATTGATTTTCTCTAAGACCATAAGCCTTACCTCTATTTTTCTCTTTGAATCAAAGAGAGCAAAAGCTGCTCTAAGAATTTATTTTCTTTTGAAAGGGACGAAAGCCGTTCCACGGCTGTGACCGAAATCCGTTCCACATCCTGCTTTGCCTTGTCAAGCCCTTCATAAGTCACATACGTCGCCTTATTATTCTTTTCATCACTGCCGATCGGCTTTCCTAAAATCTCCATCGTACTTGTGATGTCTAAAATATCATCCTGGATCTGAAATGCAAGCCCAATCTCTCCGGCTATCTTTTCAATGATATCCTGTTCTTCCTTTGATGCTCCCGCCAGGATCGCTCCGACCAGCATGGATGCCTCGATCAGCGCACCGGTCTTTAAGCGGTAGATAAAGTCCAGTTTCTCTCGTGTAATTTCTTCCCCTTTATCCGTCTGCACATCAACCGTCTGTCCACCGACCATTCCGTAGATTCCGGCTTTTTTTGCAAGCACCGCAAATGCCTGTCCTACCTGTGCATTCTGCGGCTCCATAAAAAATGCCTGTGCCGCCGTCTCATAAGCAAAGTTCAAAAGACCGTCACCTGCGAGTATCGCCATTGCTTCCCCGAACACTTTATGTGTTGTTGGTTTTCCGCGCCGCAGGGCATCGTTATCCATCGCAGGAAGATCATCATGCACCAGTGAGTAGGTGTGAATCATCTCGATCGCCGCCATAAACGGTTCAATGACTTTTGTATTTCCTCCAAACAGACGGTAGGTCTCAAGCATCAGCATTGGGCGCAGCCGCTTTCCTCCTGCAAGAAAGCTGTAATTCATCGCTTCGATCACCTTTTTTTGAAAGCCCTCTTCTGTGGGAAGGTATTTTCCTATGATCTGTTCCACTTCTCTGGTATGAAGATCGATCTCTTCTTTATTTTTATCCATGGCACACTCCTAAAATTCTTCCAGCTCCCCCTGTTCATTCAGACAGAGCATTTTTTTCTCGACCCGGTCAATCTCGTCGTTACAGTGTTTCAGTTTTTTCATCCCCGCTTCATATAACGCAAAGGATTCATCCAGATCCATATCCTTAGATTCCAGATGTTCTATAATCGTCTCAATCTCGGCAAAAGTCTGCTCGAGATTCGGCTTTTTTTCTTCACTCATGAAAGATTCCTCCGAAATTCTTCTTTCTTTTCCACAGCCGCCTCCAGACAGCCATTCGCCATCTGAATCTTGATACGGTCCCCCGGCTCCACCCGGCTGACATCGCAGATATTTTTTCCATTCATATCTGACACAAACGAAAAACCCTGACTCAGCTTTTTTAGCGGTGAAAGCCCATCCATGTTGCGGGCAAGCAGTTCCATACGATGGCGCTTTTCGGTAAACACCTCCCGCATCGCACGGTTTAATTTATCCTCCAGCTCCACTGTATACTGTTTTTTTTCATTCAACTGATATTGCGGGCTTAACACTTTAAGCCTGGTTACATAGGAAAGCAGCCGATTCTTCGTGAGCGCTGCCTGATTTTTCATCAGACGGTTCAGCCGGCTTTCATAAGCCGCCAAATCCTGCATAAACCGCGCCGCATCATACACAGCAAGCTCCGCTGCCGCAGACGGTGTCGGTGCACGCAGATCTGCAACATAATCCGCAATCGTGGTGTCTGTCTCATGTCCGACCGCCGATATAACCGGAGTCTCACACTCAAAAACTGCCCGTGCCACAATTTCTTCATTGAACGCCCACAGATCTTCGATCGAACCACCGCCGCGTCCGACGATCATGACATCCACGCCCAACATGTCAAGCGCATGTATCCCGTTTACGATACTCTCCGCAGCGCCTTCACCCTGCACCAGCGCCGGATAAAGAATAAGCTGTACATAGGGATTCCGCCTGGCTGCTATATTCCGAATATCCTGTATCGCAGCGCCGGTCGGTGCTGTCACGATCCCCACCCGCTTCACATAACGCGGAATAGGTTTCTTATACTCCTGTGCAAACATTCCCATTTCTTCCAGTTCACGCTTCAGTGCCTCATAGCGCAGATAGAGATCTCCTTCACCATCCAGTGTGATTTCTCTTGCATAAAGCTGATATTTGCCGTCACGTTCATAGACCTCGATCGAGCCGGTGACAATCACCCGGTCTCCTTCCTTCATATGAAACGAAAGTCCGCGGCGGTTTCCTGCAAACATGATGCCACCGATCGTACCGGCCGCATCTTTTAATGTAAAATAAATATGTCCTGATGTGTGATATTTGCAGTTTGATATCTCGCCCTTTACACAAACCCGGTGCAAGAGGAAATCCTGCGCGAACATATTTTTGATATAGGTATTTATCTGTCCTACGGTATAGACATTCTTCTTTCCCTGCATCATGCCAATTTTGCCAATACTCCGTTTACAAAAGAAGATGAGGTATCCGTACCGTATTTCTTGGCAAGTTCAACAGCTTCGTTGATCGCCACACCGGTCGGAATGTCTTCTTCATATTTCAATTCGTAAACCGCCAGACGGATGATCGTAAGATCCACTTTTCCCATACGACTCGTCTTCCATCCTTTTGCAACCGCATTGATCGCCTCGTCAATTTCCGGAAGATGCGCAATGATGTCCTGTGCTTTGTCATTTACATATAATATATCTTTGTCGGAAGCTTCTCCTTCCTCCAATGCAAAAAACAGTTCTCTCTGCTCCTCATACTCCTTTGGATCATGAAATTCCACGCGAAACAAAATCCGAAATATCTGTTCTCTTAATTCTCTCCTGCTCATATAATTTCCTTTCTATTCTTTATCATCCACCCAGATGGGATTCGTTCTTAGGAATCCATAACTTTGCCGCGTTAATGCGACAGGATTCCTCTATGAAACGAAAAAGGATGTCATTTTCGACATCCTTTATTATACAACATGAATGCATAATTAAAAAGTATTATTTGTTTCCGCCCATGTCAACACTTGCAATACGCACATTGATCAGTGCCACATTCAGTCCTGTCATCGTCTCGATCGCTGTCTTGACCTTTTCCTGCACCTTGGCTGAAACATCCGGGATCGCGTATCCATATGCGATATTGAGTGCAACTTCCACCTCAACATTTCCCTCTAAAACCTCTACACGCACACCTTTGGAAAGGTTCTTCATACCAAGCTTGCTGACCAGCTCATTGGTAATATTGCCTGCCATGGAGCTGACTCCTTCTACTTCTGTCGCAGCAAGACCTGCAATGATCGCTACTACCTCATCTGCAATACGCACTTCACCGAGATGATCTTCTTTTATTTTAAAAATCTTTCTGTCTTCCGCCATACCTTCTGCCTCCTGAATTTATTATCCATATGCGAAACAGCACGCTGTTTCTATTGTCTGTTTTATTATAACAGATTATTTACTTTTTGAAAACATTTTCATGCAAATTGCTCTTCCCTATCCTCTGGGAATATGTAATAAAAGGTAACCTGCCAGAAAAAACAGTACGCTCCCGAACAATACCTCTGCAAAAAATCGAATCGTCTCGATCCGGTCAATCCGCTTGCGGCGTGCCTCCCTCTGCCGCATTTTCTCTTCAAACGCTGCCTGGTCTTCTCTCTGCCGCTGCGCAACCGCTTCTCTGCTTCCCGTAAGAAACACTTCATTCTTATTATGTCCGCATCCGCCGCAGATACTGCGGTCTTTCCGGTTCAGATATGCGCATGCGCATATCCAGCCTTCTTTTTCTTCCATCGGATAACAGCAGAAACGCTCGTCAATTCTCTTTAAAATATCAAGTATGGGTTTGTCACGGTAACTATCCGCAAAAAAACAATCGGCATGATAAATATGATAATCTGCTCCCGGATAGCTCTCCCTCGTTCCATCCCAAAAACACACATCCGCTTCCTGTAACTTTAATTCACGTATCTCGTCATTGACCACTATGCGGTATTCCTCTATACATGCTCCAGGCTTCAGATTGCAATCGCTGATCGTAATGTCAAAGTCTGGTTTGTCTTCTATTTTTATGATGTCTCCAAAATAATCGGTTCCGCTTGCTTTAAAATGGATCTGCGTGAGCGTTCTACCGGAAACATTTCTGCATGCAATCTTTGCGCAATTCTTCCCTTCCTCGCGAAACAGCGACACTTTTATATCCGCAACATGCGCACCAAAATCCACTTTCTTCTCTACGCTTTTCATAATAAACCAACTTTCTTCTTTTCCTATCAGACATTCTGTTCACTCTGCTGCCGCACAACCTGCCATCGGCACAAAAAAACTGCAGGATCAGCTTTAACGGAGCCCCCGCAGTCATATCTTTTGTAACACTTTTCCCCATACCCGGTTCCTTCTTTTGTTATATTCTGTTTATTCATGATAATGAGGATTTTCAGAAAAGTCAAGCTTTTCTCATCTAAAATTACCCATCCTTTTTCATAAGCCAGAACACACTTTAACACATCCTGATCCAAACGCTTCTTCGAACAAAGCGCGAATTGTTGCCTTTAGATTAATTTCTGCCGATATTTTCCTGCATAATCTTTCCCCGGTGCATCTCAATCCTACGCACTATACCACTCGCTCAGAACATATATTGATAATGGGGTATTTCTTGTTCTCTCCGTGCTTATTTTTCCCCTCTATGTAACCTTTTTCTATGTCTTCCAAATGATAATATTCCTGTATCCTGTTTCTGAACACATTCGCAATAATCTCACATTTTATCTTATAATTCTGCTTCTCCAGAACAGTTAAAATATTGTCCTCGTTCAAAAGGATTGCTGTTTCATCTTCTGACAAATTTTGTTCAACAACATTTTGCATTACTTCAATTATTGTATCCCCTTTTTCATCTCCATACTTTTCACAATATGCGCTATATGCCTTATAACTTTCGAATTTAAACAAAATCACTCGATATTCCTTGACCTCAGCATTGTACTTCTTCATTTTTGCAATCTTCTTCTTATTGTATTTATGAATGATCTCCGCTGCAGCCTTTTCTACACCCTTCAACTCTTCATCAGGTTTTCTAAGAAAATACCCCTGTCCGTTATGTACTCCCAGTTTTAATAAAGTTTTTAATTCCTCTTCACATTCAATACCTTCTGCAACTAATTGAATATTTGCCAGATCAGCAAACTCCACCATGGATTTAACCATTGCGTACTTAGTAGCATCCTTATGGATACCGTGTATCAGTAAAATATCCAGTTTTAAATAATGTGGCACAATATCGCAGATAAGATTTAATCCGGAATAGCAAGAACCGGCATCATCCACTGCAATGTTATAACCCTGTGATTTGTAGTGTCTGATGGTATCCTTAAAACCCTTTACATCATCTACTGCATTTCTTTCCGTAACTTCAAAAACAATATTCCTTAAATCCAGTCCATATTGTTTCAAATACTCGCTTGTAAAACCAGCGCGAAATCCTTTATCATGGATTACCATAGGATTTACATTTAAAAAGAGCTTTTTATTCTCCGTATTATGAAAGCTGCAATATTTTTCTAATATTTTTCCTCTACATAATTGCTCCAATTCCCACACTTTTCCATACATGCCGGCTAAATGAAACAATTCCTCAAAACACTCTATTTCTTTCGGTTCTATGATACGGCTTAAAGCTTCATATCCGATAATTTCTCCTGTATTCAAACAAACAATCGGCTGAAATACCGGCTTTATTCTTTGGTTTTCCAACACATCCATAAAATCTGTTTTTAATGTTTTCATCCTTCTTCTCTCTTTCTTTTTCCTAATCTTATCTCCACACCTCCATATTATTCCTCAAATCCAAATTCTTCTATCGTTATAATGTAATTACTTCGTAAAATTTGCATAAAATTGTGCTAAGAGGTTCTCTTACATCAAGAGGCAGCGCAAGCAGCCGCATATTTTTGAATACCTGTCAACCGTTTTATGAAAATGTAGAAAAAAGGCCTCTATACTATTGCGATATAGTACAGAAGCCTTTTCATTCATCTTAACTGAGTCCATTGATATTTTCACATTTCTCTCTTTTTATCATGCTAAAGCTCTATATTTAATTATTTTCCAATAATCTCCGCCGTATTGATAAAATCATACGGCGTCTGCTGATACACATAATAATTAAGCCAGTTCGCATACAAAATATTTCCATGTGAACGCCACTGAAGGTACGGACGTTTCGTACAATCGTTATCCGGATAATAATTGACTGGCAGATCGATTGGCAGTCCTTTTTCTTTATCTCTTTTATACTCCGCGTCAAGTGTCAATCGGTCATACTCCGGATGTCCCATCACAAAGATCTTCTTGCCTTCCGGATCCGTCACCAGAAACACACCTGCCTCATCGGAATCTGCAAGGATCGTAAGCTCTGGTATTTTTTCAATATCTTCCCTGCGCACTTCGGTATGTCTCGAATGCGGTGCATAAAAGTAGTCATCAAATCCTCGTACCAACGGTATCTTACGATTCATCACATGATGACGAAAAATACCAAATTTCTTTTTTTCAAGATCGTGCTTTGGTATTCCATAATGGTAATAGAGCCCCGCCTGCGCCCCCCAACACAGATGCAGTGTCGAGGTCACATGTGTCTTGGTCCACTCCATGATCTTGCACACTTCTTCCCAGTAGTCCACATCCTCGTAAGGCATCTGTTCCACCGGTGCTCCGGTGATGATCATTCCATCGAATGACCGATACTTTATGTCCTCGAATGTCAGATAAAATTTATTCAGATGACTCTGCGATGTGTTTTTCGATTCATGGGATGAAACCGTAAGAAACGTCACATCCACCTGCAGCGGTGTATTAGACAATGACCTCAAAAGCTGCAGCTCCGCATCTTCCTTTAATGGCATCAGATTTAAGATCGCGATGTCGATCGGACGTATATCCTGATGCGCTGCCCTGTTCTCATCCATCACAAATATATTTTCCTTTTCCAAAATCTCCTTTGCCGGGAGATCCCCCTGAATCTTAATTGGCATACCAAAAACCACGCTCCTTTATTTTGTCATTGCAAGAATATCTTCCTCTGAAATGACCTGTATCCCCAGTTCATTTGCTTTTGTCAGTTTGCTGCCGGCATTTTCCCCAGCCAGCACATATGCTGTTTTTTTCGAAACAGATCCCGAAACTTTTCCGCCAAACTTTTCAATCAACGCTGCCGCCTCTTTCCGATCCATTGAAGGCAGTGTGCCTGTGATAACAAAAGTCTGTCCCACGAAACGTTCATCTGCACCTTTCTCCGGAATATATGCCATGTTGACGCCTGCTTCTTTCAGTCTTAAAAGCAGTTTCTTATTCTTCTCATCCCGGAAAAAACGAAGAATACAGTCCGCACTGATCTCTCCAATATCATTTACTTCCTTCAACTGTTCCATATCCGCAGTCGCTAAAGTAGAAAAATCCTTAAAATATTTGAGGATCGCTTTTGCGGCTGCTTTCCCCACATTCGGAATACCAAGTCCGGTCAGAAGCTTATAAGCATCATTTTTCTTCGATGTTTCGATCGCCTCTAACAGCTTGTCCGTATTTTTTTCTTTTCCGATGATTCCCTGCTCGATCAGCTCATCCCTGTGCTGTTTCAGATCATAAATATCCGCCACATCTTTCAGATAACCCTGACGAACAAGTTCTTCGATATAAACTGTTCCGAATCCTTTAATATCCATGGCATCTCTGCCCACGAAATTGATGATATGGCGTTCTAACTGTGCCGGACAGTTTGGGGAAGTACACTTAATGTCTGCCGTATCTTTTTCCCGCTCTGTCTTTGCCCCGCATACCGGACATACATCCGGAATCTGAAAACGCACTGTTTCTGCCGGTCGTTTTTCCTTGATCACTTCTTTGACCTTCGGTATGATCTCTCCGGACTTATATACCACGATCGTGTCCCCGATCCCGATATCCAGATCATCAATAAAATCCTGATTGTGAAGTGTCGCCCGTGACACACTCGTACCGCAAAGCCGGATCGGTTCAAAGATCGCCGTCGGCGTAATGCGTCCGGTTCTTCCGACAGAAAGCTCAATATCAAGCACTTTTGTTTCTTTTTCTTCCGGCGGATATTTATACGCCACTGCCCAACGCGGAACCTTGGAGGTACTGCCAAGCTTGTCCCGATCTGCTATGCGATTCAATTTAACCACTGCTCCATCGATATCATATCCCAGATTTCCCCGGTTCTCACCGATCTTACAGATCGCATCCCATACCTCATCCGCAGTTTTGCATACTTTATAATTGTCAATAACACGAATGCCCTGCTTTTTTAAAAACTCATATCCTTCCGTGTGCGTCTCGAAAGTTTTTCCCTTTACTTCCTGCACATTAAAGATAAACATTGAAAGCTTTCTCTCTTTTGTGATCCTGCTGTCAAGCTGACGCAGTGTTCCCGCTGCACAGTTTCTCGGATTTGCAAACTGCTTCTTTCCAAGCAGTTCCTGCGTTTCATTGATCGCATCAAAGTCTTTCAATTTCATATAGACTTCCCCGCGGATCTCCAGATACGGCAGCGCATCCTTCAGTTTCTTTTTTACATCCGGTATAACCTTGGCATTTTCCGTCACATCTTCGCCGAAATTAATACCGTCTCCTCGTGTCTCCGCAAGTTTTAAAACTCCGTCCTCGTAGCGGAGTGCCATAGAAAGTCCGTCAATCTTATATTCCACAACAAATTCCGGATCATCTAACTGTTCTTTCATCTCAGCGACAAACGCATAAATATCCTCTTGGGAAAACACATCCTGAAGACTTAACATCGGCACGTTATGGCGAACCAAAACACCTGCTTCGCGCTTTGCTGTTCCGCCCACCCGCTGTGTCGGTGAATCCGCTGTGACAAATTCCGGATGTTCTTTTTCCAGCTTTTTTAATTCCTGCATCATCATATCGTACTCATAATCAGATATCTCCGGAGCATCCATATTATAATAACGGTCAATATGATATTCCAGCGTCTTTTTCAGTTCCTCGATTCTTGCTTTTGCATCCATTCTGTCATCCTGCCTCTATTTCTTTGATTTCACTGTCTCACTGGAAGAATCCTTGATCAGTCTCTGCAATGTCTTCCATTCTTCTTCCGTAATCTTACGATAAGTTCCTGTCTGTAACTCACCCAACCGGATATTCATAATACGGACACGTTTTAAATGTGTGACCCGATAGCCGAAATATTCGCACATGCGCCGGATCTGGCGGTTTAATCCCTGTGTCAGTATGATCTTAAACTGATGTTTTCCCAGTTTTTCTACCTTGCATTTTCTGGTAGTCACGCCAAGCTCCGTAAGCGGCACACCATTTGCCATTCCATGCAGGAACGATCCTGTTACCTCTCGGTTGACCGTTACAATATATTCCTTTTCATGCCGGTTTCCCGCACGCATGATCTTATTGACAATTTCTCCGTTATTGGTCATAAGGATCAATCCTTCCGAATCCTTGTCCAAACGTCCGACCGGATAGATTCTTTTTGGATAATGTATAAAATCAACAATATTATTCTTTTCCCTTTTTTCTGCCGTACATACGATGCCAGTCGGTTTATTTACCACGAGCAGGATCATCTCTTCTTCTTTTTTTACCGGATAGTCTTTGAAAAAAACATCATCCTCTGGCATAACACGATCTCCGGTCACTGCGATCCAATCTCCTATCCGGACATTTCCCGCTTCAATTTCCCGATCCGCTTCACGTCTCGAACATACGCCTGCCTCACTTAAAAATTTATTGATTCTGATCCCATTTTCTGAACCCTGCATAACGATCTCCCATCTACCGCATTTTCCTTAAAGTGAAAAACGGCGGAGACCCTGAAGCCTCCGCCTGACTACTCTGCCTTACTGCAATAAATCCGTCTTAATATATCCGGTCTTTCCATTCCACTCGACTTTGCTCCAGCCTTCTGCATAACTCTCGATCACACTTACTGTCTCTCCCGAATAGGCAACACCTACACGGTCAGCCGTCTCACTCATGGAAGAACGGATATTTGTCGTATCAGACAGACGTACCGTCTCTCCCGCAGACACGGTATTCTGCGATTTTCCGGAAGTCTGTGATGCATCCGTAGTCAGATAATCACTCTTAATGTATGCCGTAGTTCCATTATAACTTACCTGACTCCAGCCATCTGCTGTGGTTCCGGTTCTGGTAAAGGACGCTCCCACCGTTGCAGTCCCTACAACTGACGCTGATTCGCTTGCTCCATCACGAACGTTTACCGTATCTAATGCATATACCGTATCATTTACTGCCTGAACACCGTCTGCATCTGCCGGAGTCTCTGTCTCAGGTGCCGGTTCCGCCGGTGCTTCTGCCTCCGGAGTTTCCGGCTGTGCAGAAGCATCCTGCTCTGGTGCCTGCGCCGGAGTATTGATTGCTGCCGCCCATGCATTGTAAGCATCTGCCAGCGTTGTATTTGCCATCGTCGCAAGATTGCTGTCTGCTGCCAATGCGGCTTCATATTTTGACTGAACATCCGCTAAAAGTGCAACAACATCATCCTGCTTTTCAAATTTATCAATCAGCTTCTTAATATTATCATCCAGCGGATATGCCGCATCCGGATTGTTTGCTAACATATTCAGGTTAAAGTAGCTGTATGCATTGTCGATATAAAGGCTTCCATCCTCATTCGTCTGCACATAGAAGAAACTCAGCCCCGGTGCAACTGTATCCACTCCGGCAAACTTCATTTCCAGATAAACGGATACCAGATAGGACTGACTGTCAAGTCCCTGCTTGGTATAGCAGCGGATGCTCTGATATGCATCCACATACTGGCTGTACATGGAAATATAGCTTTTCTCCAGATCCGACAACGGTGCTGCAAGCGCTGCGATCGTATCTACATCCCCATTTGCATATGCGTTAAAATAATTTGTGATCAATGTATTGACTTCTTCGTTGGAATCTACCTCGTAGGTTCCTTCTGCCCCGCTGATCTCTGTTGCATCAGCCGCATGACTTCCAGCGTTTCCATTCTGCTTTCCGGCGCATACCAGGATCACTACGATCAAAACAAGTAACACTGCGGCTCCCGCAATGTATTTCAGATTTGCCTGAATAAAATTTAAAACAGCCTCTGTGCTGTTTTTCTGGTTCTTCTTAGGGCTGTTTTCTTTTTTTGAAACTGATTTATTTTCATTTTTCTTATTATCTTCTGAACTCATGACTCTGCTTCCTCCTGACGTTTTCCTGGTGCAAATTTATCCAAAACAGATCGTCTCTTCTGCATTTCTTCCCAAAAAATATGCAACCGGCGGGAATCGAACCCGCATTATAGGAGTCGGAGTCCTACGTTCTATCCATTAGACTACAGTTGCATATCAAAAAATGTATATTCCGCTTATTACTGCAACAAGCGACTTTTACATAGTAACAATTTCAGTGAAAAAAGTCAAGCGATATTCCCCGGTGAAATCAGAGAATTTTTTCCAGATCATGAAAGCCAACCGCACACTCCGCATAAAAGTACAATGGCTCCGAGTATGATCCGGTACCAGCCAAATACTTTAAAGTCATGCTTTTTGATGTACCCCATCAAAAACCGGATCACGATCAGTGACACCACAAATGCGACCAGCATACCTGTCAGAAGCACCAGCAGTTCACCTGTTGAAAATGCAAACCCGAATTTCACCAGTTTTAACAGGCTCGCTCCGAACATGACCGGTATCGCAAGAAAGAAGGTGTATTCCGCCGCGACCGTCCGCGAGACGCCAAGCATCAGTGCACCAACGATCGTTGCTCCGGAACGGGATGTGCCCGGGAATACTGCGGCGATCAACTGAAACATTCCGATCCAGAACGCAAGACGATATGTAATATCTTTTAAGGATGTCACCTGCGCCTGTCTTCCGTGATTGCGGTTCTCTACAACGAGAAACGCAATACCAAAAAGAATCAGCATGATTGCAACTGTTTTATAGTTATAGAACAGTTCTTCCAACAGATCATCAAAAAGCAGACCTACTATTGCAGCCGGAATACAGGATACCAGTATCCGAAACCAGAGTTTAAAAATATCGACTCGTATCCACGCTCCCACTCCACGCTCTGCAAGCGGTTCTTCATTGCTTTTTCTGCCAAACGGCCAGATTTTGTTCCAAAACAGCAGCACGACCGCCAGAATAGCTCCAAGCTGTATCACTACCTGAAACATACTGTAAAATTCATCCGAGACATTCAAAGACACCACTTCATTTAAAAGTATCATATGTCCGGTACTGCTGATCGGCAGCCACTCCGTAATTCCCTCCACGATACCAAAAAGTACCGCTTTTAACAGTTCCATCATTTCCATCTGTTATTTCCTTTCTTGTTTTCTGTTTTATCTTATATTATAATAATGCAGACATCAAATACCTTTTGTCGATAAACATACATAATCATACCATCCACAGCCAAAAAAAGGAAGTCTTAATATCATGATTGAACGAAAAGATCTTTTTACGATCCCATTTTATAAAAAAACACATTTTTCCGGAAGCTATCAGGGCATGCATTATCGTATAGAACGCACCGAAGCAAATGACAATATTCTTCTGTGTGCCACGGTTTTTCCCGGCCCCTATTGTTTTGATGTAGTCCCAGAAGAACAAAAGATTTCCCATACCTTTGATTTTTCCGACGAAGGCATCTGCGAAGCCTGCAAATGGCTGAATGAACAGTATGCAGCTTCTCCCGAAGAATGGGCAAAAGGCAGGATTTAAAACAGGATATGTGATTGACAACCGTCTCATAATCCTTTAAGATATGCATTGGTTCACATTGTATAAAAATAAGAAAATAATCTATAAGAATACAAAAGGAGATACAAACATGAGTTTCACTTACTTAAATCAATTACCGACACCGGAAGAAATCAAAAAAGAGTATCCGCTTTCCGAAAAGCTTACTGCTTTAAAAAAAGAACGGGATGCCATGATCCGAGATGTACTGACTGGAAAGGACGATCGTTTTCTTGTCATTATCGGCCCTTGCTCCGCAGACAGCGAAGATCCGGTCTGCGATTATGTCAGCCGTCTGACCGCAGTTCAGGAAAAGGTAAAAGATCGTCTCATTATCATTCCGCGTGTTTATACCAATAAACCGAGAACCACCGGTGAGGGTTATAAAGGAATTGCCACACAGCCGGATCCGGAAAAAGCACCGGATATGGTCGCTGGTCTCATTGCAATGCGTAAAATGCACATCCGTGCCATTGAAGAAAGCGGTCTTACCTCCGCAGATGAAATGCTCTACCCAGAAAACTGGGGCTACGTGGAAGACCTTCTCTCCTACGTTGCGATCGGTGCCCGTTCCGTTGAGGATCAGCAGCATCGTCTCACTGTCAGCGGATTTGATGTCGCTTCTGGCATGAAAAACCCAACCAGCGGTGACTTTTCTGTTATGTTAAACTCTGTTTACGCCGCACAGCATCCGCATCATTTTACCTACCGCGGTTTCGAAGTAGAAACAACAGGCAATGACCTTACCCACGTTGTACTTCGCGGTGCAGTCAGCAAACACGGAAATGCAACCCAGAACTATCATTACGAAGATATCATGCGTCTGATCGAGATGTATGACAAGATGGATCTTAAAAACCCTGCCGCTGTTGTAGACGCAAACCACTCCAATTCCGGCAAAAAGTACAAAGAACAGATCCGTATCGTAAAAGAAGTGATGCACAACCGCCAGTTATCCGACGACATCAAAAAGATGGTAAAAGGTGTCATGATCGAAAGCTATATCGAGCCGGGCAACCAGAAGATCGGCGAGCATATTTATGGCAAATCCATCACCGATCCATGCCTCGGATGGGAAGATTCCGAACGCCTGATCTACGATATTGCCGAAATGTGCTAATAAGTATCAAAAATACGTCAAAAAGAGGAATACCGGAAAGTTCTCCGAAACTTTCCGGTATTCCTCTTTTTTAAATCCAAGCTTGTATCATATTTTCATAAGCAATATTGTCCCCATGTTTCCATATATCCTGCATCAGTCGTCCAATGTTTTCCTCTGCGATATGTGATATCCTTCGATACTAATACATGGCATATTTCATCTGTCAGTTTCTCAGATGATTCGATAAAATCCATATCGTACCCATAAAGTCTTGCCACAGCAGTATCATTGTAAGCACCCTCTGTCACAACAATATCTCCTGACTGCATATCTTTCTGTAATCCGCCTGCAAATCCTATATGTATCAATTCTTTTACACCACCGGCAATTAAGTCCTCCGCCTGAGTCGCAATCGCAGGCGAACACATATTTCCTTTCACAAACCCAACATTTTCATTTGCACGAAAAACGTAAAGTTCTCCTCCTAAAGGATATTTATATATTCCACAGTTTTTCGCAATCATTTCATCATAAAGACTATCTGCCAACAAATACACTCTTTCAGGAACTTTTATTTTATCGATGTCAAATCCTTGATTTTTAAGCTCCAGTGCAACTAATTTTTTAGGCTCTGTTAATACTTTATTTTCATCCATTCTATATTCCCCATCCGTTCTGATTTTCTTTATAGTGTATATTTTCTGATTGTACCACTTTTCATACAGACTGTTACGCTCTTTGCAAAGCTCTTCCATACGCTCCAGCTTCCCCTTTACTCCCTCCCGGCAGTCCGGCTCTATCTGCTTATATTCCCCGGTCAGATTACGGATTACATTATTGTTCTCTTTCCTCAGTCTTGAGCCAATTCAACAAGTCTCTTAATATGTATTGCTACACTATCCAGACATGGAAGAACACAGTTTGCGTCCTTCAATATCAATGGTAATTCTGTACATCCTAAAATAATTGCTTCTATCTCATACATATCTTTTAATTTTTTAACTATTTCATTGAACTCTTGCAATGTTGATTCCTTCACAATACCTAATTCCAATTCTTCATATATTCTTTTTGCAATAAGCTCTCTACCCGTCTTATCAGGAACAATCACATCTATTCCGGCTTGACGCAGATCTTTTTTCATAAAATCCTGTTCCATTGTAAAAATAGTTCCTAATAGTCCAACTTTTTTATAACCTTTTTCAACAACTTCGTTACATATAGTTTTAGGAATACTCACCAATGAAACTTTTGTATTATTTTCTATTTCATCGAATACGATATGCATAGTAGCCGCAGTCAATGCTATAACTTCAGCCCCACTTTCAACCAAAGTATTAACTTTTTCAGAAAGATACTCCGCTAATTCTTTATGCTGCTCCGACAAAACCAATTCCAAAATTTCAATTTAACCACATTTAACAGTTCGCCAATTCAAAATTTTTCCCTTATCATCATAAAAACACAAGGGCATGACAACTGTCACACCCTCTTACATATCTGTTATCCTCTCGGATGCGCTTTGCGGTATACCTCACGCATCCTGCCCTGATTGATTGCATTATAAACCTGTGTTGTCGCAAGATCCGAATGACCGAGCATTTCCTGTACCGAATGAAGATCTGCGCCATTTCCCACCAGATGTGCTGCAAACGAATGCCGCAGTGTATGTGGTGTAATATCCGCTTCTATACCAGCCATTGCTCCATAATGCTTGATCAGTTTCCAGAACCCCTGACGGCTCATTGCTTTGCCGGAGCAATTTGTAAACAACAGCTCACAGCTTTCATCTTCGACCAAAAACGGTCTTCCGCTTTCCAGATAAGCACTGACCGCCTCTCTGGCTTTATTTCCAAACGGTACTACCCGTTCTTTATGTGCATCCTTACAAGTTACAAATTCAAGATTCAGATTGATCTCTGTCATCTTTAAATGTATCAGTTCGGAAACCCGTATCCCCGTCGCATACAAAAGTTCTAACATCGCACGGTCACGCAGTTCTTTTGGTGACGTCCCGGACGGCTGTTCAAGCAGACGTTTTGTTTCCTCGATCGTAAGGATCTCAGGCAGCTTTTTTTCAATCTTCGGTGCCTTCAAATTTTCAGACGGATCATGTTCGATGATCTCCTCTCCTGCCAGATAATGGAAAAATGCTTTCATGGACGCAATATTTCTCGAAATCGTAGATGCCTTGCGTCCGATCTTTTCCAGATAAAGAATATACGCATTCAATACCGTTTCATTTACCTGATCTGCTTCTCCTATATCATGTTCTGTCAAAAACTGACACAGTTTTTTCAAATCCCGCTCATACGAAAGTTCCGTATTTTCTGAGGTATGTTTCTCCTTATGCATATACATAATAAATTTTTCAATTTCCTGTGTCATAATACATTCTTAACCCTTCCGCCTGCTATTTAAAGTCATCTGAAATGTAAAAAATGTATCTTAAAAGATACCATCCTATTATAATATATCAATTTCAAAATGCAAATAGCAATTTTAAACAGAATTTTTTGATTTACATAAAACTACTACATATCGCAAATCCCACTTTTTTCTGTACCACATCTGGTAATTATTTTTTCAATTTTTCAAAGAATTTTTACCAGATTTTTCATCACACGCGGATTTACATAACTTTCCGTCATTATGCCCATAAAAAAGAGTCCAAAGACTACAAGCACACCTCCAAAAAACAGTACCGTTCTCGAAAATCTACCAGAAGAACTCTGTCGGATCATTTCCTTTTTTCCAAGAT
>CAYMCM010000048.1:0-18878 GCA_964388945.1 uncultured Roseburia sp. | reverse complement strand
CGTATCTTGCGGATTATTCTTATTATAATTAATAAATAAAACGGCATCTTTAAAATATTTCTCCATGAACTCGTTATTATCAGAAATAATAACAGCTCCTGCAGCACACGCCTCATATGCACGATTCGTAACCGCTCCTGCTCGGCGATGAATATCTGATGAAATAGCAAGGCATATCCCACACTTGTTGATTTCATCTAATATGGAAAATCCATCAAATGGGATTTCTCCCTTGTAACAATTATATCCTTCCCACGGACGAATACCGCCCCACGCTTCTACTTCTTCCGGACCATAGAAGCAGACTTTATCTGTTTCATCCAATAACTTGAACAAACCTTCATGGCGGTTACTCTTATTTAAAACCTTTTCCCAGTTCATTCCGCAATAAAACAGCTTGGGATTCTCCAAATGCGGCTGTTTTACCACACTTCCTGGAAAAGATCCAACGAAGCAGGATGCTTCGTCAATATTACGCGGTTTGTTAATTAATATACTCCTTAAATGATTTGACATTCCACCCGCATCATAAATCAGATAATCGTCATTCATCAGATAATTATCAACCACTTTTCCATCATAATAATCCGTTCCCAATGGTATTTCCGGCGGATTCCATAAAACATGATAGTAATATGTATCCAATGCCTTATTATCTTCATAATGCAATGTGATTAAAAACTGCAGTTCTTCTCCAGTAGCATACTGATCTGTCTCCAACTGCTTATCATTTAAGATATTTCCACTATCAGACAGCCAATATATCTTTACCCCCACATCATCTGCTGCTTTCTTAATACGTTCCATCAATTCCGATTCCGCAGAAACAGATCCCGGCCACGTGTAAATCACACCGAACGCCTGCTCTTCCTTGTTGCAGACCGGCTGATTATAGATCCATCCGTTTACCTCTTTTTTTTGCGACAACTGATACACTTTCATCTCATCATATTTCGAAATATGATCCGCCAAATATATAAAAACAGCCTCTGCCAAACTCTCTTGTTCCGCATCCGAAAAATCGCTGACTGCCGCATACTTTTCCTGCCCCTTTTTTATCATCTGGGCTTTATCTGCATTTTGTTCTTCCCTACTTAAAGCACAGAAAATAGCCGATACATATGCCTTATTTGCAATTGCGTTGCATGACTCAATTCGGGCAAGGATCTGTTCACTATCCATGCCTTGAAAAACCCCAAGATATTTGAATCCAAAATCTTCCCAATATTGCTCACTATCATTTGCCCTTATTAAATCAAGATACTTTTCACCAAAAGCATTTCCACACTTATTTTTTACAAATGTCAAAAACTGTCCATTCTCATTTAATGCTCTTTCTCTGTTCATTCTATTTCTCCCACTCCGCATAAATATCTTTTGTTCCATCTGCATGTTCCACCCCACGATCATACATAGATACCATAAGCGTATCTTCTAAAAATTCAAATGTATGCATCAGATATGGTTTGATCAGAAACATGTCCCCTGCTTTAAAATTTGTTTTTTGCGTTTCTGTGCCATTATCTAAGATCAGATTGATCTCCCCGGAAACAATGTAGAACGCTTCCTCATTTTCTTTATGATAATGACCACCTCGGTTGCTTCCTTTTCTGGAATCCAAAACGTTTACCTGATTCCACCCTTCATGCACCAGTTGGACCAGGGATCCATTTTCATTTGCAAATTCAAAATCCGGCTTTAATCTTTTTACTAACATTTACTTATTCTCCTTATTACTTATTAATGTTGCAGCGAATCAATCCGCGTCTCACTAATCAAGCTCCACATTTCTTGCAACTGGAATTCAATATTTTCTATTTCTCTTCTATTTCTCGTTTTTAACTTTCGCATTGCAATTCTCCTGCATATCATCGATTCTCCTGCACAATATCACGGAATGTTCTCTTCTGATCCTTTTCAAAAATTCCAGAATTTTCATTTACTTTATAATCGCCAAGAAATTTCAGACAATATTTTTTATTTTCTGCCAATCCGTCCACCGGCATATATGCCTCTCTACCACATACATTTAATATACTACCAAACTTTCTCTCATAAGTAAAATAGTCCATCGCAAAATCGTAGATTCCCTTCTGAACACTGGCAATCTCTGTCCCATTATCTTCATCCATACCATACACCAGTTCTACTTTTCCATCTGTGCTAAACTGATGTTTAATAAAAGACGGCTTATCTTCAGTAAACAAAATTTCAACCAAAAGATTCCGAAAATCATATTCATTATGCTTCGCCGTATGTTTCAGCATCATACTCATATTCATCTGCGGAGAAAACATATAACTGTGTAACGTTTCATTACTTAAACACGCATCAGAAGATTCATTATTAGTCATTCCCATTAACGCTCCGCACACTTGAACATTCATCTTGCATTTTTCTTCTAAAAAATATTTCAAGCACATAGCGCCAGAACCCTGCCATCCAACATCTACAATGCAGATCCTCTTATGATCTCCGATAACCTCACGAAAATATTGCTCAGCTGCTCTGACCGGATTATCAAAACACTTACTGATCTCCACTATATGATTTTCAAACAATGTGCGAATCTTGTCATATGCAAAATAATCAAAAATTGTATCTTCCGTCAGTCCATACTCATCCAGATACGGTTTCACATAAGCCATATCACAAATTTTTATTACTTCACCAAGATTTTCAGACGGTTCTGCCTGTATTCTCGGATTTACTACATGCCGCAAAAAATTCTTCCAGTTTCTCTCCATCGTAAGCTGATAGGATGCAAAACGAGAAAAAGGTACATATGCACTATCCACCTCTGCCCCATGTTTTTCATATATCTTATGTATAATATAACCATCTCTCGCCACAAACAGCAGTTGGTCAATATTTTTTTCCTTTGCCAGCTTTTTCAGATACTGTATATATCCAACAGCCATAACCCCACCGTTTACATAACCATACTCGTATCGTTCATCCTCATTATACACCCCATTATGCAGTCTGGCATTTACCAGTCCTTTATAAAATGAAGCTCCTATTGTCTTCATTCCTTTTCTTCTGTACGGTTTTCCGATCTGTTCAACATTTTTATAATAAAAGGTTCTCCATCCAGCCTTTTTACTTCCTTCAATATCTGTGCACTCATTATCACCCACATGCACAAAAGTCTCCTGTATCCCCAGTTGTTTTTGTACTCTCTGTTGTAGCATTCCTTCATGTTTAGACGCCTTGATATCGCAAGAAACAAAAATATCCCAAAGTCCTTTATATCCGCAAGATTCCAGTAGTTCCTGCATAAGACATTTTGGCAGATACATATCTGATGTTACAATAATCTTTTTTCCTTTACTCTGTAATTGTTCTACAATCTTCTTCATATATGGATTAGCATAACACACATCTTTTTCTATTTGAAGTTCCAACGCAATCCCTGCCTCTTTATCGATTGCCAGTTCTATTGCCAGAATATCATAAATGTCATAAATCGTTGCTTCAGGATCTTTTTCCCTTGCTTTTTGCTCAGCCTCTTCACGAAATCCTGCAAAACCAATGATATTCCATTGTGTCTCCAAAATACGAAAAACATCCCGTGGCTTCTCTACTGCCCGAAATATCAATGTGTCAAAAATGTCGAATGAAATCCAGTCATACTGTTCCAACTTTGCCACTACATTTTCAATCGGCAGTCTTGTTTCTGCTTCAAACTCTGGCATTTTTAATCCGGATAACTTTGTCTCTATACTTGTCTGTCTACAAATACGATATTTCCAGTTTAACTGAACCAGTTTACAAGCCTTTCTGATATAATGGCGTTCTAAATGTGTAGTGTCCAGATAATCCTGAAAGCTCTGACTGACAAGAATGTTATTATCTACAAAACATCTATATGCTGTTTTTTTCATTTTTTCAATATTCATTTCCATCCTCAGCTTTCAACTATTACTTTTTTATGCTCGCCAAAATTTTCTGGTAAGTTGTATCTTTTACCCCTAAATAATTCATCATACGGAATATCTGATATTTATGTTTATTAAGCTGTGCAATCCGTGGACTGCATTCTACAATCCTTTCTTCTAAATCACGGGCATTTTTTCTTCCACAGACACGATCCGGATCTTTTAACAAAGAAATCTCATAATAACTATTGATCATCATGGTAAGTTTTTTCTGCCAATATCGCTCACCTCCGATTGCAAACTTTTTCACATCTCTGCCCTTCTCCATCATTCTTTCAATTACTTTTTTCGCATCTGGAAGTCTTTTTATTTGATTTTCTGACGAAACACTCTGGTTTACATCTCCAATACGATATATATACATATGCGTATTGATACAACGTATTTTTTGTGCATAGCACAGCGGAATCGTAGCATATTCCTGATCTTCATAAAACACATGCTCAACCAGAGCATAATGCAGACTCTTATAAAAATCCTTCCGATACCATATGCCATGAAATGTCATTCCCCATTCAATTTGTTTCCATTTATCCATCAGTTCGTCTAAATTGTAATACTGCGATTCGTCTGCTACATTCACATCATACTGCTTCTTTGCTTTTTCCACAATATTATAAGTCCAGTATCCGGTAACGATTGCATCTGCCATTTCTGTTTCCAGTAACCGAACCATTTTTTCTGCATCTTGGAAATCAACCCAATCATCTGCATCTACCACTTTAAAATATTTCCCAGTCGCCGCTCTTACTCCAACATTAATTGCTGATCCGTGCCCACCATTTTCCTTATGAACAATCTTAAAGATTTCCGGCTGTTCTTCTGCAAATTCTTTTGCAATGTTCACACTATCATCCGACGACCCATCATTTATCACAAGAATCTCACATTTTTTCCGTTCTTCTTCTCTTATTTTCCCAAAAGATTCCAGGCATTTTCTCAAATATTTTTCTGCATTATAAGTCGGAATAATAATCGATAATATTTTTTTCATATTTTATCCTTTTACAACTTTATATATTACTGCTCCTAATTTTAGCACATGATAGTTTGTTTTTCGCAACATTGTAATACTTTTCTTATCTGTTGCTGCGTATATTTCCAAATATTTCTCCTTCAGTTCAAGATCCCATTGTTGCAGTTCCTCTCGGATTCCCTTTTTAAGTCCCATGCTGATATAGATCTGAAACTCATTTTCGACAACCTGCGCAATGCAACGCTCCATATATCGTTTTGTTCCAGCCTTAAGCTGCTTCTGCTCTTTGCGGTAAAAATCAAGCAGTTGTTCCAGCACATATCTGTGCTGTGACCGGTTTTTCTGCATACTTTTAATATCTACACTCTGTCCTTGTCTGCCCAACCGGTATTGATAAAGACTTCCTTTGTAAAAATACACCGTATCCACATAAGGAATCGGATATGTGATGTACTCACAGTCCACATAATAGCATTTTTCATCCATGTGAATCTGATGTTCCTGCAGAATGGTTGTCTTAATCGTAAGTGAATGCATCTTTATAATGTGTTCTACCTCGCCTTGCGGAAGCGAACAACATTTTCCGTATTGTGCCTGATCATCTGTACACTGTTTTTTCTCAAGCACTGCATACGTTTCATCCTGTATACAGGTAAAATCCGATGCCACAACATCTGCCTCCTGCTTTTCCAGAACAGATACAAACTTTTTTAGTTCCTGCATATCTACCCAGTCATCCCCATCAACAACTTTGAAATATTTTCCAGTCGCATAGCGTATTCCGTAATTAATACCTGAACCATGTCCTCCATTTTCTTTGTTGTACAAGAAATATGTTTGCGGGTATTTTTCACAATAAGCACGTGCAATCTGCTCAGTACCATCCTTTGAGCCGTCATTAATAACCAGTATCTCGATTTTGTCTAAGATTTCTGGAATTTCAAAAGAATGCATACATTTCTCCAGATATTTTTCAACATTATACGCTGGTATAACCACTGTGAGTATTTTTTTCATCCACTCTGTCTCCCATATATTCTAATCTTTCTTTCACTGTTTTCTGAGGATCTTCTGATAAATCATTTTTCGAATTCCGGCTGGCTGCATCGTCATTATGATTGTCAGCAGCACTGCCATACAATAATCCCACTTTCCAAGCAGCCCTATCTGTCTTTGTTGTCTTCTCAGATACAGATACTGTCGGCAGTACGCATTTCCACCGCGTCTCCCATACAATTCTCTGTTTGTTCTTGCTTTTACCAACACCTCTTCCAGATTATAAAATTCTTCACCTTGTGCCAGCATACGATTCCAAAGATCATAATCCTCTAAAAATGGAAAATGTCTGTAATTTCCCGCTTTTATCACCGCTTCCTTACGAAACATTACCGTCATATGATTGAGCGGATTACGATATTTTGCATACTGACGAATTTCTGACATCTGTTCCGGCATGGTCTTTACTTTATGATACGCAGGATTTTCTTCATCAAACTCTTCCATAAAGCCTCCTGTTACTGCTATATCAGGATGCTCTATCATATAACGATACTGCATTTCAAAACGTTTTTCTACTGCAATATCATCCGTATCCATTCTTGCAATCAATTCATATTCACAAATTTCCACACCCTTTGCCAACGCCCTGCCAAGCTGTACGTTTTCTTTTATCTGATACGTTTTTAACGGCAAATATCTATTTTTGATTTCTTCAATTACCTGATATAACTCTTTTGTTAATGGTCCGTCTTCTATAAGAACGATTTCGTCCGGCACTCTGGTCTGACATATAACACTAAGAAGAGCCTCTTTTAAATACTCCGGTTTTTCTTTTTGATAAACCGACATTAATACCGAAAATCCCATTGTCCAACTCCCATTATCTTCATCTCTCACAGACTGCTGCATTACTCATGATAATCTGCCGTAATCTGGTTAATATCCACGCCTTCTGTATTTTCCTTTTGAAAAATAACCTTAAATGTCAAAAGCATCATCTTTAAATCTAAAAGCAGTGAGTAATTTTCAATATAAGTAAGATCCAGTTTCAATTTATCATAAGGTGTGGTGTTATACTTACCATACACCTGAGCATAACCGGTCAGCCCTGCCTTAACTTTTAACCGGAAATCAAACTCCGGTATTTTTTCACAATACTGATCATGGATCTCCCTGCGTTCCGGCCGCGGTCCGACAAATGACATATCACCCATCAGGATATTAAAGATCTGTGGCAGTTCATCAAAATGTATTCTGCGGATCACTTTTCCTACCGGTGTCACACGCTTGTCATCTTTCATAGCAAGACGCGCACCATTCTTTTCTGAATCCATACTCATACTGCGGAATTTAAGGATCATAAACGGCGTTCCGTTTCTGGTCAGACGTTCCTGACGATACAGTACCGGTCCCCCATCATACAGCTTGATACAGAGTGCTATAATGAGCATGACCGGAGACGCGATAACAATCGCAATCAATGAAAGGACAATATCAAAGAAGCGTTTGAAAAATTTCTGATCAATACTAAGTCCCTGATTTCTGGTCAAAAGTAGCGGTGTATCAAACAGATGTATGCTGTCTGCCGCTGTCAAAATGATATCCGAAATTTTTGGTGTCACATAAGCCCTTCTGGATATCTGATAACAGAATTTTTCAATCTGATTTCTCGCATCTGCCGGAATATCACAAAGTGCTACTGCCTCATATTCCATGATAAGCGGGTATAATTTTTCATAACCGACCGTATAACTGACAGAGGCACAAATATCAAACTTGTCTTTTCTGGTATTTATCTTATTAATAAACTGTGTCGGAGAATGTTCTCCATAGATCACCAGCATTTTTCTTGGCGGATAGAGAAACGCATACATTTTTCGCATGATCCATACCCAGGGAATAATAAATACCACTTCTGCCGCTGCCATGACAAGGATCGGTCTCGGATTCAAATAGTCCCTTCCGACCATGCAGACCTCAAGATAAGCCGCAATCGTACTCAAAAATATTGCCAGAATATGAGACAGACAGATATCCTGTCCGCGCAGATAGCCGATCTTGTATCCATTTAACACTTTCGTAAAGAAAAAGATGATCAACACATAAAAACCAATAACCGCCCAGTTTCCTCTACGAAAAAAAGGCATGAATATCACATCACTGTAATATTCATACCACACATATGCAAATAAACCACCTTCTACGACCAGCGTGATAATATTGGCGACAAAATTTAAAAGATGTTTATACTGTTCATTCGTTCTATGTTTCATATTTCCTCTACCTGTATTCATTTGATTTCTCGTTTTTAACTCTTCGATTATAGCATAGATTACATATCCTGTCTATTTTTATCAAATTATCGCTATTTCATCAGGAGAGATATATGTA
Source organism: uncultured Roseburia sp. (assembly GCA_964388945.1). Classification (GTDB taxonomy): domain Bacteria; phylum Bacillota; class Clostridia; order Lachnospirales; family Lachnospiraceae; genus Roseburia_D. The sequence continues at coordinate 10,571 of CAYMCM010000048.1, read as the reverse complement.
GAGAACGTAATTTTCCGTCTCAGTCAGATAAATATATTCTGCTGCCTGAATTCGGTTTCTGTCATCCTCATTTTTTTGCACGATGATCACGTTGCATCCATATTCTTTCGCTACCTCAGTCAATGCTTTTACATCCGATGCATCATATACATAAGATTTATTATAATACACCCGTGCTGCCAGATTATATTCCCGCAGCTGGGATGCCACATGTTCTGGTGCCATAGCATAAGCATCGATACCGCTCAACATGTCTCCGATCTGACACACCTCTGGATCAATCTTCGCTATATTTAAAGAAAACTTCAGATTTTGAGACGTATAATCCAGCTTTGTATTTAATTGCAATAATACAAATACCAACAGAAATACCCATATATGTCCTCTTTTTTTCTTCTGACGTTCTCCAATGCAAATTGCCGCATACGGAACTATAACGGCAAATGGAAGCAGATAGAACATCTGCCAATACACTCCTGCCGCTCCGCCATAAATAAAAGAGATCATATTATTGGCAAAAAACGGATTGCACACTAAAAATGTCAGCAAAATGCAGGTATTAACCATATCTTTCATTTTTACTGCCGGCTTTAAAAACAGATACAAAATTGCCAGCAGAACTACTGAAAGTTCAAATACATGCAGGCTGAAAATCAAATATGTACTTCCTACCAGCCGCATTTCATTTAATATAACCTTCATTTTTTAATAACCTCCTGCCCCCGATGATTGTGAAACTACAGCCAAGCCACAAAAGCACCAAAAATGCACCGTAGTACAAAATCAGTTGAGCAGCAATAACAATGAAAAACACAATTCCAATATCCGCAGCCAGTTTTTTTTGCGTCCGTTTGTTCACTACACAATCTGCGAGTTTTAAACACTCATACGTTGCCAACGGAAGAATACAGTTAAACATCAATGTTGTTGGCATCCAGATATTTGTAAACACTCCAAATGCACCTGCCCTGCTGGAATAAAACACCATTGTATAAATAAGTATCATATAAAACAAATACCGGATTTTATTTTCCTCATCTTTACCAAAAAGCCAGTCACCCAGCATATAATGTATACAAAAGAAAAACATGAGAAGTGGAACCGGAAGTACTGTATGCACAAACTTTGCCGGCTCCATATGGATTTGCTGATCCGTCACTGCATAAAGCATTTCTATCGGAGAATTAACCACCACTTCCGGTACACGCTCATAGAGTGTATCATCATATACTTCATGCAGATACATCGTATCTGTTGCCCGTGTTATCATAAGAACCTCTGGTGTTGCATCTTCCGTAGACGGTACTGCAAATAATATGGAAAACATAGATACTGCAGCCATAAAAAACAGGATTCCCTTTGACAGAGGCTTAATCCTTGCAAAATGCCTTAAATTCTGAACGATACTTTCAAATATTTCCCTGCGTATTTGTAAAACAGAAAGCACACCAAGTGCAATACTCACCCCCGTCCACAAGCATACCAGTCCCTGAAAAGGAATCCGAATATGAACACAGGGAACTGCAATCAACCAGAATATCACAAAATTACAAAGCCATCCATAAACATATATTTTGGCAAAACCCATTTTTGTTTTTTCCATATACTTTTGCCAAAATATACCAAGGCAAAATGGCAACAGGAATAAATTGTAAAAAACAATTACTGCCTGTAAAATATGTCTCATTTTTTCTCCTTTCCCGGTATTTTTTTCAGTCCGTTACAGAAATGTACATTGACGCGATACAACGCACCCGATAATACTGCTGTAACAAATATGCATACAAAAAACAGCAGCCACACCTCTGAACCCTTCATTGAACGACCATAATTCTGAAACCTCCCAAACACTTCCACAATAACTATGTGATGTGTCAGAAAGATCGCATAACAGTATTTGCTGATCATCGTTGAAAAGTCTACAACTGCCAGCGAGCGTCCCAGCCACTCTGAGCAATATGTAAGCACTAAAAATGCCGCAATACCGACCGGCGGTGCAAGCCAGATCGTTGGCACCTGTGTGAAATTCCCAATCGCACAAAATGCCAAAAAAACGGCTGCGATTGCCGCCACATATGACTTTACTTTTCCGAAATAGTATACAAAGCACATCCCGAACAAAATCTCCGGAACACGTAATAAAAACAGTGCATCCGGCGGCATTGCACTCCGAAAGAAGATTCCACCCAACACATATACGATGAGCGACAATCCAATAGTAATCCGCGGTTTTTTTATGATCCCGATACGAAGTAATGGAAACAGGCAGTAAATCAGTATGATACACCCAAGAAACCAGTCCCCGATCACATGAAAACTCGGAATATACCACTCCAGATAACCATCCAGCCCACATAAAGACAACAAAATCGTCCACGGTGCGCTGTCATTCTGGAACTGCCTGGTGCTGTAAAACTGATATAGTGTCGCAGCTACAAACGCTATCCAATACATCGGAAGAATACCAAAAAATCGGCGTTTTATATAGGTAATAAGATCGCATTTTTTTTCATATACATACATCAAAGAAGCACCAGATGTGAGAAAAAACAAAGATACACCTAGACTGCCAAGATATACCCCGAATGGATAATCCGGCAAAATTTTATATCCGCCGCAGTCTATCCCACTAAACTCAAACTGCCTGGTAAAATGCACTACAAACACACATACCAATGCAAACACACGGATAATATCCAGATATATCAATCTTTTTCTGCCTTCACTCATAGCCACTAGTTCCTTTCTGTCCTACAGATCACGCATTATAATTCTGTCGGATAAGTTCTGCCGTTGCCGGAGAAATACTATACTCAATATCCATTGTAACCGTTACTTTCTTTAAAACTGCCGTCTCCTGCAAGTCAATCAAAAACTGCGGATCACTTCCGATAAATGCAATCCTATCACCTGCGCGCAGACCGTTATGCGTCATCTCAGCCATATCATAGCGGTGTTCTACGCCATCCACCGACTCTGTAACCAGTGTAAATGCTTTGATCTCCACCCCCATGGCATCTGTCGGGTCAAACCGTAGTCTGGTCACAGATCCAAATGCTTCCATATCTTTAAACACATAAGTATAGACATCATCCTGCCACAAATTTTTCTGTATCATCTTATCTTGTTCATTTAACATCTGTCCCGCACGTTCCACGTAAAGTGTCACGGCTGACTCATTTGTATTCGCTTCTCTACGGCGAAGCATGGAAAAACGCCGGTCAAGATTCAGCACAACTTCATGATGTGATCCTGCCGCCTGTCCCGGAAAGAATATCTCCTCATTCAGACTACGGAGCATATCATTCAGATTGGTAAGTTCCATTTCTGCACCATGTTTTGAGAATATCCATCCCGGATAATATCCGGCATCCTGCGCGGTATAACTGTAAATACGCTCAATCGCGTGAAGCACGGTTCCATCATCTTCTATCGGCTCTTTCGGAAATTCGTCATAGCTCCAGTTGTGATCGAACAATTTCTTCAACGCTTTCGGTCTTGCCCAGAATGCAGAACCAAGCGGAGCAATCGGTTCCTTGTTTTCCTTCAAACTCACATGCAGCCCCAGTTCATCCGCCAGCTTTTTGGTAACTCCGAAATTCATTCCCCATTCCAGCCCCAGTGTGATATAGTACGGACCGTGATTTGGCGGTGGCGGCATCAAAATACCGAGCCGCTCGTTTTCCTCAAAGGTCTGGATCACGTTTTCCACAAATGCTCTGGAACGCAGAATATTCTCAAAACAGTGATAGGAAAAGCCCGCTCCGATCGAACCAGGTTTGAGCTGACCAACTTTCTTATCATGCGTATGGCAGATATAATCATAATCCATCAGATAATCTTTAAACTCTACAAGAAATGGTCCGACATCCCTGCCACAGTTCGGTACGACCCGCACATCAAGTTTCTGACAATCCAACGCTGCAAAACGCTGTTCTATGCGTGCCTTCATCTCCTCGCTGCGTGTTGTGATATAGATGTCTGCCCACGTTGGCATGGACTGCGCATAGGAAAGGCATTCCTCAATCAAATCTGGAAAATACATGTGCATAATCAATGCAACCTTCTTTTTCTTTGCCGCTTCCCCTGCAAAGCTATGCACATCAGACAGAACGAAATTAGCCTGCATGTTTTTCTTCAGGTCTGCCTGATTTTCCAGACGCAATATATTATCCCAAAACAGATTCATATCATAATCTGTATGCTTTTCCAGATACTGCAAAAGCTCATATGCACTCTCACCGCAGGACTCATTCAGCACAACGCTATACTCCTGCATAAAAGAGCGACGCTTAAAAAACGGACAACGCTTCTTCTCTATCATCTGTTTTGCTGCATGGATAATTGGCTGATATGTCAATGTTCGGTATTCCTCGGAATCTACATAGACATCCCATTTGTAACCATAATCTGCAAACCGCTTGGTAAAGCTTGCCTCATGTCTTCCGACCGAATCCTGATAACTCACAATCATCGGCATATTATCCCAGTAATCTTTAAGTTCCCGCGATGTCAGAAGGCTCTGGCGGAATACCAGAAAATGTGTCTGGATATGATCTGGGATATATCCATACGGCACAGTGCCAAACGGATCAAAGTCAGTCTGATGGAATTTAGTCACACCCCAGAAATCTACGTCACGGTCTGCCATCGTATCAAACATTTCCTTCAGTGGATAGATCGGTCCCATAATCGTATAATTCATAAGCACCACTTCTGAATAGGTCACAAGCTTATCCCATCCGATAGTTTCCATTGCCTCCTTATACGCCCACACATCAAAGCCCTTGTTTTCACGTTCAAGAATCTGATCTGTATAATACAGGAGCTTATTTTTACTTTCTTCTTGTAATGTGCCATTTACAACAATAAAAAGATCTTCTGCATTTTTCTCAAGATCTTTCAGCATATATAAAATGTAATCATCTACATGTCCGTCCCGGTCATAAATAAAATAGATGACCAGTCTATTTGTATTCTGCCTGTCTAATCTCATATCTTGCTCCTTATTTTGCGAAGTACACCGGTTATCTTCTGAAATGGCTTCATACAACGATAACTCCGAGAAGTCATTACATGGTTATAGTCTGCCGCCAAATTCTGATAATCCCCCTGCAAAGTCTGGAAATCACTCTGCAGACTCTGATACTGGACATTCTGCACTGCCGCCTGTCGTATCAGGTGATCATTTTGTATCTGGAGTTCGTCCGCGCGTGCTTTGAGCTGATGTATGTCCGCATCCTGTCTATTGTTGTTCTCCATGCATTTTAAAAGTTCCACATGTTGTCTATTTGCCTCTGCAATATTGTCTGCCGCAGCAATCAGTGAAGCCTTATGTGGGAAGGAAACCGAAAGTTCTAAATGCAACATAGATATTCCCTTCCAATCCTGTGAAAAAATAATCTGCGGTTCATCCACTGTAAAGTAAATATTTTTTTCATCCAGCGAAAATCCATTATGAAAATGTGGTGCTCTTCCTGCACATAGACCATAAGTATCTGTTTCGTACAATGTAACTGCACAACATCGCTTTGCGGGATAAAATGCCAACATGGTAATATCTTCTTCTATTGGGATTTCCACAACGATCCTTCCGTTTTCATCTGGCACTGCATGTATCTCTGTATCTGTATTTCTTGTTGGATTCTCATACATTTTCACGACACGTACCTGACGCTTTTCGTCTTCATCTTTTCCCGCCGCGATTATGCCCTGCGGAAAATACAGTTCTCCCTTTAAGTTTCCGTATATTTTCCAGAGTGGAACATTTCCCTTAGTTAAATAGGACTGGAAATACTCCTCCATTTTTTCATATACTTTACACTCATCCTGACGAATACCACAAAAACGAAAAATATTGCATACCTGCTTTAATTTTTCATGACGCTGCCCTGCTTCATAGTAATGCAGTGCACGGTAAATAATAAAGTTCACTGGAATTGGAACCGCATAACTCCATTCATAGTCGAGGATTTCCCATTTTCCATTCCGTATAACCAGATTTTGAAAAATCAGATCCACATCACTTACCTTCATGCACTTTCTGCCAATAAAGTCAAACTCGTTGCCAAACATTTCCACAAATACGTCTGTATTTTCAAAATCTTCAGTAGCTGCTTCACGCACTACAGAAAGAAATTTTCTAAGACAATCTAAAAACGCATCATATTTTTCCTCTTCCAGAAGCGTATCCAATTCCTGCTCCAGAGTATGTCCTTCAACAAATTCAAAGGCAAGTGCATTTTTTTCTTCCTTCTCACAGTGATTGACACTTAAGACGCTTCCCTCAAACTGCTCCGAAAGTGCCAGATAATTTTCATACATTGCCTCAATATGTGTCACACTCTCCGGTGTAAGCCCAGTCTTTCTCGCATAAATTGTTCCGTCTCCCCGTTTTACAATGTCCGTACGGATCTTGAAGGCCGCACTACGATCATTGGAATATTTTGTATAAACAATCTTGTCCATTTATGCCTCCTCCAATATCAGCAGATAAGAATTTGAATATAAATCAAACATACCATCTTTTATAATTGTATCAAATACTCTGCTCTCGTCAAAAAGTACCATGCGTTCGTTATCAAAGTTACGGAAATTATTATTCAATTCTCCCGGCTTCGGAAGATACTCATCGGAATAAATGGAAAGCGGCAGCTTGTAATCCGGATACGGATAATAAAACTCCGGCTCTGCAAATCCGCAGTCTGCTGCAATCTGCTTTAATTCCGGCTTGGAAAAGGTCCGCACATTTTCTACGCTAACATATCCCTCAAGTCCTGAAAACCACGTTGCTGTATGATCTTCCTTGCATCCTGCCCAGTATTTCAGTCCATATTTATTTTCTATTGCAATAATGATTTTTCCCTTCGGTTTTAAATGCTTCTTAATTATATTTAAGAAATTATGATATGGCTGTTCTCCTTTAATATAATTCGCCGCATATTCAAAAACACCGATCAATGTGATATAATCATATTTCTCTTCAAGTTTTTGCTCCACTGTTTCAAAATTTCCAAGCTTGACCGTAATGTTATCACAATCTTTATTCCGCCATGCATTAACTAAACTTCTACTCTTAGAAAGTTCTATACAGTCCACGCGTTTTGCCTTTGCTGCCAGTGTTCCCGTGATTGCACCGCAGCCAGCTCCTATTTCAAGTACCATATCTTCTTTTGAAATCGGCAGCCATTCCACAATATTGCCACGGATATCCGAAAGGTGGTAAAGAATCGGCCATGAATTTTTCTGTACGATTATCTCATTATATTTTTCTTTCGAATTATTTTTTACAATAGAAAGCAGTTCCGCTTCTGCTCCGTCCAGATACAGGTCTTCTCCTGGATAACAGGAATAATCCAGTGTGACTTTTCCAATTTTTTCTTCCATCATCTTATGATATCCTTTCTGTCCTGCTTTAATATATCAGAAAAAGGGCTTATCTGCATAAGCCCTTACTCCACTGTAACCCGTGAATTCATATCGTAAAAACCTACCGTATTCTTATCGGATATGACATTGATATTGCAGACGTCATATAATCTGTGATATACCGCAAATTCATTTTCCCGGAAACCAACACATCCAAGTGACAAGAGGTAATTCTTACCCTGAAGGTTCATATCCTGATTAAAGGAAATTGTTTTTTCTTCTCCCTGCTTCACGGTTCCAAAACTAATCTTTTCATACATAGTGTTCGTTCCCGTAACATCCGTTCCCTGAAGATCCTTAATCGTAAATGCGAAAATCGGCTCCTCTATGTTCTCATGGAATCGTACTTTCATGCGTACGGTAAAGTTTGTACCCTTCTGAATATTATTCGTGATCAACCCGCGATTGTCAACAATGGCATAATCAATAATTTCCGCTTTTTTCTCGCCATAATCACTAACATTCGGATTCTGCATGAGATAATTTTTCCATTCACCTTCCTGCTTAGGCGATTCTTTATGCAGCTCCTCTTGTGTGTTTTTCTCGTCTTTTCCATCAAAGTGATTAACCAGTACCTTTTTATATAGATCGATCATATCCTTTGGTGAACCCTCAGCCATCTTGTCACCTTTATTTAAAAGGACTACCCTGTCACAGTATTTTCCAATACTGCCAAGATCATGGCTGACAAAAAGAATGGTCTTTCCCATTTCCTTAAATTCTTCAAATTTATGATAGCATTTTGCCTGAAAGAATACATCTCCAACTGACAGTGCCTCATCGACAATCAGTATCTCCGGATCGATATTGATTGCAACCGCAAACGCAAGACGAACAAACATACCACTTGAATACGTTTTTACCGGCTGGTTCACGAAATCACCAATATCTGCGAAATCCAGAATGTCCTGAAGCTTTGCATCAATCTCTTCTCTGGTAAATCCCATCATCGTACCATTCAAGTAAACATTCTGTATACCAGTATACTCCTGATTGAAGCCAGCACCAAGTTCTAGCAGTGCTGAAATTCTTCCATTAATATCAACATTGCCCAGAGTCGGATTCAAAACACCGGTAATAATCTTTAAGATTGTGGATTTACCGGAACCGTTTGTTCCGATAATTCCCACCGTTTCCCCTCTATGTACATCAAAGGAAACATCTTTTAATGCATAATGCTCTTTATATTTTTTTTGTTTTGTAAAACCAAGGGATTCTTTCAGGCGATCCATCGGCTTATCGTAAAGTCTGTAAATCTTACTCACATGATTTACTTTTATTGCAATATCGCTCATAGTTTTCGTAGCCCTTTCTATAATACGTCCGCAAAATGTACGCGCAACCGCTTGAAAATCGATGTTCCGAGTATAAGCAAAAGCAACGTCACTATCCAGAAATACAGCGTAAGTCCCGGATGTTCAAAAAACCATACTTTATTTATCAACGCATCCCGATAGCCCGCAACAATATAATATAACGGGTTGAGCTTAAAGATTGCAATCAGTATCGGAGACAGATTCATTGTATCAATGTTCCACATAATTGGTGTAATCCACACTCCAACCTGCAAAATAATATTGATGATCTGTGTCAGATCCTTGAAAAAGATTACAATCGCACAAGTTCCATACACCAGCGCCAACGTAAAGATCAACAGGGCAAAGGAGTAATATACGATCTGTAGTGTATATAAATCCGGATAATAGCTGTACGCCGCATACAATAAGATCGTAAATGCAATAAAGAAGAGATGCACGAACAATGCTGATATAACTTTCACGATTGGAAGTATACTGATCTTAAATACAACTTTTTTTACCAGATAACTATACTCCATCATAGCATTTGTGCCGCTTCCCAATGCATCAGAAAAGAAAAACCACGGCACCATACCTGCAATCAACCACAATACAAAAGGAACCTGAATCCCTGCTGCTGTCAGCTGGCCTCCTGCTTTTAAGCCTTTTTCAAATACGAACCAATACACCAATACGGTAATGATCGGCTGTACAAATGCCCAGAATGTTCCAAAAAAAGACCCCGCAAACTTTGTCTTAAAATCATTCTTTGCCAAATTCGCGATTAACTTACGATTCTGGATCAGTTCTTTCGGAAGGCTGACCATTCGCTCAAAGTGCGTCATCACAAGCAGATATCCAAGGTCAATCACCAAAAGCAGTATCACCTTAAATCCATAAAACTGGATATTATCCGATTTCTGTGCATAAGTCTCAATTCCAAGTTCACGGACATCCCATGCTATATAAGGGTCTTTTTTGCCTGCTTCCACCAAAATTCCATTCTGTCCTGCTGCTTTAAGCTTTACAGAATGCTCTTCTTTAGTATTAAGCAATTCCTGCCCGCTCATTTTTATCTTCTTAAGTCCGTAACGAAATACCACGCTCTCCACTTCGGTATCTGCCGTAATATTTCCAAAATCCAACCGGAAATAAGCAATGTTTCTCGGTATCGAAAAAGCAAAGGTTTCTTTCTCCCCACTCTTGTCATACCATACCTTCTGGCTTTGACCTTCATTAAAATCTTTTGACATTTTCTGATCTGGTGTCAGATAAAACACCTGAAATTCATTCTGTTCTTCTGATTTCAGCGTAATCTCTACTGTGACCATCTCACTTTCTTTTTTAGAAGGAACCACGATCACAATAAAGTTAACTGCGATTATAAATACAGCCAGCAGAAGCGCCAGAATTTTCTTTTTCTTAGACATTGTATAACTCCTATCGGCTAAAAACTATTTATTCTGACTCTTTACATATTCGCTGAATCCCGGATGAATCTTATCTTTTTCGGACAGAATCAGGTCTTTTTCTGTCATTCCTTCCGGCATCGGCCATTCTACTCCAATCTCCGGATCATTCCACATCAGTCCGCCCTCATCGTTCGGATGATAAAAATCGGTACATTTATAAGCAAACTCCGCCACATCTGATAATACTACAAAACCATGTGCGAAATTTTTCGGAATGAAAAACTGTTTTTTATTTTCTTCATTTAAAAGCACACCGTACCATTTTCCAAACGTAGCAGAACCCGGTCTCAAATCCACTGCAACATCAAATACTTCTCCGCGTACCACGCGAACAAGTTTGTCCTGAGGGAAATTCTTCTGGAAATGCAGTCCC
>CAYMCM010000047.1:0-18989 GCA_964388945.1 uncultured Roseburia sp. | reverse complement strand
CACCTTTTCTGCCGCCAAGTACGGTACTGCCTTTTATGTTATCCCAGGAAAAATGCTCTGCGGGCGTGCGGGCAAGAAGAAAATTTCCGGCGCGCTGTGTGAGCTGGGCAAAATTTATGACGGTATCGTTTGCGCCTTCGTTTGCAGTGTAAACCGTTGTTTCCGGTCCCATAAAACCGATGTCCGCTTCGCCGGACAAAACAGCAGTCATGGTCTTATCAGCACCGAAGCCGGTCACTAGGCTGAGGTCAATGCCTTCCTCCTTAAAGTAACCGTTTTCGATGGAGACATAGAGCGGAGCGTAGAAAATGGAGTGTGCGACTTCGTTTAAAGTGACCGGGGTAAGTGTGGTATCGGTCTTACTTTTTCCGCATGCAGTAAAAGAGCCGAAAAGAAGAAGCAGAGCCAGGAGCAGACAGAATATATGTTTTTTTGTCATGAGCAGATCCTTTTTGTTTTTTACATTTTATGAGCCGGAAAAAAAAGTGTGCAGGGACAAAAAAGAGTGTTTACGTTCACGCTTTAATATGATAAAATGAAAAAGAACAGAGCAGAGAGAAGTGTTCTGCTTTTTTTCGGGAAAAATATGGAAAATGAACATAAGAAAGGAAGAATCCTATATGAGTAAAAAAATCAGGACGGAAGCAGTGGATCATCTGTTTGATGCGATTTTGACGCTTCAGAATAAAGAAGAATGTTATACGTTTTTTGAAGATGTTTGTACCGTGAATGAACTGCTTTCCCTGTCGCAGCGTTATGAGGTGGCCAGGATGCTGCGGGCGCAGAAGACATATCTTGATATTGCGGAGAAGACCGGAGCGTCTACGGCTACGATCAGCCGCGTCAACCGTTCTTTGAATTATGGAAATGACGGATATGATATGGTATTTGCGCGTACAAAAGTAAATGAGAATAAAGAGGATAGTGAAAAAGAGGGCTGATCAAAGATCAGCCCTTTTGTTTTTTCTCTTTTTTTTCTGTTTTTTCCCGTTCTTTCGGAGTTTCTTTGGGAAGCTCATCAATGATCTTTTCGATGATCATTTTTTTCACAAACACATCAAAACTCAGCATACAGATGAAAGAGAACGTGTGAAGAAATTCTTTTTCATCTTCCGGTGCATCGGAAAAGGTATCAAAGCTGATATTGAAGATCCTTGTAATATCCTTGGCGAGATGGGTGACCTCATCATTTTCGAGACTGAACACCTCGGAATAAATATCCTCCAGTCCAAGATCCGAGTCCGAAGCGAAGTGCTTTGCCGTAATAGGATTTAAAATCGTCTGTAAGTCGCTGATACTCAAAATGTTCTTAAAATAGTAGATAAAAATAAGAGTCAGAACATGCTCTTTGGTATATTTTTTTTTGATCGGCGGCGGCAGCAGATTGTTCTTGGCATAGTTGTTGATCATGGTCTTGGTCAGTACTTTGTCCTCCGGATAACGCTTCGCAGAAGCAAGCTGGGAGTCCATAAAAGTAGTAACCTGATCCATATATAAGTCTATATTCGGAAGATCTTCCGGTTTTACATAATTGATTCTGGATAAACTGGCTAAAATGCTGTTTAAAAAATCTTTTGTGTCGATCGTCATAATTTTCACCTCGGGTTCTATTATATAGTATTAAAAACCATATGACAAGACATAAATATTTTGGTTTGACAAAAAAACCCCTGCATGATAGGGTTATCTGAGGAATAAATTGCAGCAGGAAAGGGAATGAAATCGATGTACGAAGGGATGAATGAAAAACAGCAGGAGGCGGTGCTACACACGGAAGGACCGCTCCTTATACTCGCCGGTGCAGGCAGTGGAAAGACAAGAGTGCTGACACACCGGACGGCATATCTGATCGAGGAAAAGGGAATCAATCCTTACAATATCATGGCGATCACTTTCACAAACAAGGCGGCAGGAGAGATGCGGGAGCGTATAGATGAGATGGTCGGATATGGTTCGGAGAGCATCTGGGTATCGACGTTCCATTCCACCTGTGTACGGATTCTGCGCCGTTTTATCGATCACATCGGATTTTCCACGAATTTTACGATTTATGATTCGGATGACCAGAAAACATTGATGAAAGATATCTGTAAACGGCTGCAGATTGATACAAAGATCTATAAAGAACGTATGTTCCTGAATGTGATCTCACATGCCAAGGATGAGTTGATTGATCCGATCACGTTTTCACTTCAGGCACAGGGCGATTATACGAAGCAGCGGCAGGCAGCAGTCTATCAGGAGTATCAGGCGGCGTTAAGAAGCAACAACGCACTGGATTTTGACGATCTGATCGTAAAGACGGTAGAGCTTTTTCGGACAGATGCCGAAGTGCTCGATTATTATAATGAAAAGTTCCGCTATATCATGGTGGATGAGTATCAGGACACCAACACGGCGCAGTTTGAACTGATCCGTCTGCTGGCACGGAAATACCACAATCTCTGCGTGGTAGGAGATGACGATCAGTCTATTTATAAATTCCGCGGTGCGAACATACATAATATCTTGAATTTTGAAAAAGAATTTCCGGATGCAGCGGTCATCAAGCTGGAACAGAATTACCGTTCTACCGGGAATATCTTAAATGCCGCAAACGGAGTGATAAAAAATAACATCGGACGAAAAGAAAAAGAGCTTTGGACGAAAAATCCGGTCGGAGATCAGATTGATTTCCATCAGTTTGATACGGCATATGAGGAAGCAGATCATATTGCTTCCGATATCGCAAAGAAAGTGCGTACCGGAAAATACCGCTACCGCGACTGTGCGGTGCTTTATCGTACCAATGCGCAGTCACGTCTGTTCGAGGAACGTTTTATTGTTTCCAATATTCCGTATAAGATTGTGGGCGGCGTAAATTTCTATGCTAGAAAAGAGATCAAGGATCTGCTTGCCTATTTAAAGACGATCGACAATGCACAGGATGATCTGGCAGTCCGGCGAATCATTAATGTGCCGAAACGCGGGATCGGTGCAACGACACTGACCCGTGTACAGGATTATGCGTATGAAAAGGAGATAAGCTTTTATACGGCACTTAAAATGGCGGATGACATACCATCTCTTGGGCGCAGTGCGGCAAAGATCAAACCGTTTGTGACCTTTATCCAGGCGATGCGGAGCAAGCTGGAGTATCTTACGGTTTCCCAGATCTTGCAGGAGATCATAGAGGAGACAGGCTATGTGCGTGAACTGGAGGCAGAGGATACCGATGAAGCGAAGGCACGTATCGAAAATATCGATGAGCTGCTGACGAAGGTTGTGACCTATGAACAGAGCGAGGCAGAGCCGAGCTTAAGCGGTTTCTTGGAAGAGGTGGCACTCGTGGCAGATATTGATTCCTTAGATGAAGAGAGTGATTATGTAGTGCTTATGACGCTTCACAGTGCCAAAGGCCTTGAATTTCCGCAGGTGTATCTTGCCGGCATGGAGGACGGACTGTTTCCGAGTTATATGTCGATCGCTTCTGACAATCCGGCTGAGGAGATCGAGGAAGAACGCAGGCTCTGCTATGTCGGGATCACACGTGCGAAGGAAAACCTTGCGGTGACCTGTGCCCGTTCCCGCATGATCCGTGGCGAGACACAGTATAACCGGGTATCCCGTTTTGTGAAGGAAATTCCGCCGGAACTTTTATCTGCGGCAGTCGCAAAAGAACGAAATACATCACAAGAGGAACGAAACGACCGCAGAGCGGAATTTGCAAAAGCCAAAAGCGCTTTTCGTGCAAAACCGATGGCACTGCAGCAGCAGGCGGCACCGGCGCGGGCATTCGCAAGTGCGGCAACCGGAAAGATCAGTCTCGATTATCAGGTCGGAGATACGGTAAAACATATGAAATTTGGTGAGGGAGTTGTCAAACAGATCGTCGAAGGCGGCAGAGATTATGAAGTGACCGTTGATTTTAAAACGGCTGGTGTCAAGAAAATGTTTGCTATGTTTGCCAAATTAAAAAAGATATAAAAAAAGTATGAAATCTGTAATTTTTTATAGGCGTAGTGGAAAAGATATGTTATAATTACTGTATACTTAATATAGTAACAAGATCAGGTATAGATTACGAATAAAGGAGCGGGAATTATGAACAAGATGGACGAATTAAAAGAGTTGTTAAACACCAATGTCAGCAAAGTAAACGAGCTTCTGAATAAAAAGGAAGCGGAAGAAGAAAAGAAAAAATCAAAAGTACTCTGCGTCTTTGCAGTGATAGGCGTAATCGCAGCGATCGCAGCAGCAGCTTATGGAATCTACCGTTTCTTTGCACCAGATTATCTGGATGATTTTGAGGATGATTTCGATGACCTGGAAGATGATGATTTCTTTGATGAAGACGATGATGTATCAGATGATGATATGACAGAGGATTAATCTGATTCAAAAAGACAAAATATAAATGGCACCAGGATTTTTCCTGGTGCCGTTTTTTGGGAGATATGATGAAAGAAAAAGCAGAAAAAAAACATACTGCGGGCGGCTATTTCAGTGAACGCGACATCAAGTGGGATAAACTTGATAATACCGCGAATCTGTTTCCGGTTATCGCAGGAGAGGATATGACGAATGTTTACCGGATCAGTGTCACTTTAAAAGAGGAGATTGTTCCGCAGAAGCTGCAAGAGGCGCTTGACATCATTCTGCCGAAATTCGGCGGATTTAATGTCCGGCTGCGTCAGGGGGTATTCTGGTACTATTTTGAGGAAAACGGCAAGCGTGCACCGAAGGTGCGTAAGGAAGATGATTATCCATGCCGTTTTATCGTTCAGAATAAAAACCGCAGCTATATGTTCCGGGTTACTTATTTTGACAACCGTATCAATCTTGAGGTTTTTCATGTACTGACGGATGGAATGGGCGGTATTAATTTTATCAAGGAGCTGACTTACCAGTATCTAAGGCTTGTGCATCCGGAACTGAAAGCACGTGTTGGGGATACTTTGAGCAGTGAGACTTCCTTAAACCGCGAGGACAGTTTCTTAAAGAACTATAAAAAAAGTCATGCAAAAGGATATAAGAGCGAGCGGGCACACTTGATCAAAGGGGAGAAACTGAAAAAAGGTGAGTTTGGCGTGATGCATGGAATTATGAGCGTTTCCCAGTTAAAAGAGGCCAGTCGTAAATATGATGCGAGCATCAATGAATTTCTGGTTGCCGCGACCGCATACAGTATCTATATGGAGGATATGCATGGAGTTCCAGGAAAACGCCCGATCCGTGTAGCGGTTCCGGTCAATCTGCGTCCATATTTCAACTCGGTTACGACCAAGAACTTTTTTGCTATGGTTTCGGCAGAGTTTGCGCCGGACAAAGAGAACTATACCTTTCCGGAGGTACTTGCGATCGTGAAAGCGAGCCTGCGCGGACAGATCAATAAGGAGCATTTAGAAGAATTGTTTTCCTATAATGTATCCAATGAAAAGCATCTGATTGCAAGAGCGGTTCCGCTGGTATTTAAAAACATTGCCATGCGCTATGTCTATACCATATCTGCACTTGCAAATACGATTACGGTATCTAACATCGGAAATTTGTCGGTAAAAGAAGCGTATGAGCCGTATATCGAAGGATTCCATGCGTTCATCTCGGTATCCAAGGGGCAGTATCTGAAAGGAACGATCTGTTCGTATAAGGACACGCTGGTGTACACATTCAGTTCGGTATTGCGGGATGTTTCGGTGCAGAGGGGATTTTTTCGTCTGCTCCAGCAGGAAGGTATTGACATCAGCATAGAAAGTAATGGGGTGTATTATGGCTAGATGTAATCAGTGTAAAGTAGAAATCAGAGATAATGTTTCGGTTTGTCCGCTGTGCGGCTGTGTACTCGAGGATGTGAAGGAGCAGAAAAACAGCTATCCGAACATCCGACACAAAGACCGGAAAATTGATCTTGTGACGAGGATTTATCTGTTTGCTGCCATTCTGCTGGAAGTATTGCTCGTGTATCTGAATTATACGTATTTCGAGGGTATTTACTGGTCGGCGGTCACGGGAGGGGCGTTTGCGTATGCCTATCTTACCATGCGTTTTGCAATTTTGCACAATGCGGGGTATAAAGCAAAGATGATCATACAGACATTTTTTGGCGTGCTGCTTTTGATTCTCATCGACTGGGCACTCGGATACAGTGGATGGTCATTTAATTATGTGCTGCCATCAGGTATAATTCTGCTTGATGTGGGGATCGTGGTGCTTATGATCGTAAACAGCAGGAATTGGCAGAGCTATATTCTGTTTCAGCTCGTCATGGTCTTGCTCAGCCTTCTGCCGTTTCTGTTCTATGAACTTGGAATTTTGACCAGACCGTTTGTCAGTATGATCGCACTTGCAGCGTCGGTATTTTTGTTTATCGGAACGCTGATCATAGGAGGAAGAAGAGCATCTGCGGAATTAAAGAGAAGATTTCATGTGAGGTAAAGAATGGAATCCAGTATACAGGGAAAAATGATCCGTGAGCTGATCGCGCATTTTTCATCGGATCTGCTCATCGGCAAAAAAATAAAAAACGGTGATCTGCGCAAAAAGCTGGTGAAAGTGGAGCCGCGCTGGCGCTGCCCGGAAGGGTTTTCGTGGACGGAAATACAGATGAAGGATTTTACGATGGACTGGTTGGTTCCGGAAGAAAATGATCGTAAAAAAGTCATACTGCAGCTTCACGGAGGCGGCTATATCGCAGGGATGCGAAATGCCTACCGGACGTTTGGCGTGGTGTATTCGGAGCTTGGTGGTAATATCAGTGTGCTCACGCCTGATTACCGTGTTGCGCCGGAGCATCCGTTTCCGGCGGCGTTAGAAGATGCGCTTGCGGCATTATTGCAATGTCGCCCTGGACGGATCTTACCCAGCGCGGGGATTCGTATATTATCAATTATGAGCGGGATCCGCTTTTTGGAAAGACGAAAGACAGTATGATCTATAATAAGGATTATATAGGAGAAGCAGATCCGAAAAATCCATACATATCTCCGGTGTATGGAAAGTTTACGGGATTTCCGCCAATGTTGATCCAGGTTGGATCGTATGAGATGCTGCTCAGTGATGCAGTAGATGTTGCAGAAAAAGCAAAAAAGGCGGGCGTAAAAGTACGCCTCGCCGTGTATGAGGGAATGTTCCACGTATTCCAGATGGGGCTTCGGATGATGCCGGAGTCCAAAAGAGCCTGGCGTGAGGTGGAAGAGTTCTTAGGTATACTGCGGCGGGGCGAAGCCTGATCCTAGTTTAAGGGCTTGCTGTTGGACAGATGTGAAACATTCATGTACACAGGAAGTCCGTTTTTATATTCTACCGAAATTTCGCCTTGGATCAGTGGGCGAAGATAGTCTAACAGAGGTTCTTTGATATCATTTCCCTCTTCGGAGATCCATTCAGTCGGAACGGATTTTGCTTCGTTCGCGATCGATTCGATCCTGGCAGATCCATAAGAAACCTGATAAGGTGCATTTGAAGTACGTTTCAGTGTGACCATAGAAGCTGTAATGCCTTCTTCGGCACAGGCAACTGCTTTTTCGCCGAGCAGGAATGATTCATCTAAATCTGTTTTGGAAGACAGATGGGAAGCGCAGCGCTGCAGCACGTTGACTTCGATGGAGCGGACCTTGACATGGATATGTTCCTTGATCATATATTCCAGACATTTTCCGGCACCGCTTAACTGACTGTGACCAAAGGTGTCCTTAGAACTTTCGGATGCGCTGATATAATTTCCATTGGCGTCATGAATGCCCTCGGAGATGGCAACGATGACGTTGTTTGTGGTCTCAAGCAGATTTCGCACATCGCGGATAAAAGCATCTTTGTCAAAGGCTACTTCCGGCAGATAGATCAGGTGTGGTGCGGTGGAGTATTCATTTCTTGCAAGTGCGGCTGCAGCAGTGAGCCAGCCGGCATCTCGCCCCATGATCTCGACAATAGTTACACTTTTTACGGCATAGATAAAAGTGTCGTGCGCGATTTCAAGGATGGATGAGGCAATATATTTTGCGGCAGAGCCAAAGCCCGGTGTATGGTCAGTCTCCATTAGATCGTTGTCGATTGTTTTCGGGATACCGATGATACGGATGTCACTTCCGATCTTTTTGGCATAATTTGATAATTTTAAGACGGTGTCCATGGAATCGTTGCCGCCGATATAGAAAAACGCCTTGATATCCAATGCTTCGAATTGCTGGAAAATATAGATATAGGCGGAATCATCATCCAGAAAATCCGGCAGCTTGAAACGGCAGGAGCCAAGATACATAGCCGGTGTATGGGTCAGCGTGGAAAGTGCATCCGGGTGTTCCTCTACCAGTTCGCTCAGATTCAGGATATTGTCATGTAAAATACCGAGAATACCATTAATCGAACCGTAGACGGTATCAAATTGTCCGGATTTTGCTGCTCCGCTTATCACACCGGCAAGACTTGCGTTAATCGCAACGGTCGGACCGCCGGACTGTGCCACCATACAATTTCTTTTCTGCTGCTTTGTATTCATAAAAAACTCCTTTATGTGAAAAATCATATTGTAAAGATACGTTTCCTATGATATAAGATAAAAAAGAAAATGGCAAGACTGCGATAGAAAAATTTACAGAAGGGATCGTGAAAATATGGCATGTGACTTGTGTCCGAGGGCGTGTAATGTGGACAGAAGTAAGGGAGAACGCGGTGTATGTGGAGAAACAGACCGATTAAAAGTGGCGCGTGCGGCATTGCATATGTGGGAAGAACCCTGTATTTCCGGTAAGGCGGGATCGGGTGCGGTATTCTTCTGTGGTTGTGCGCTTCATTGCGTATTCTGCCAGAATAAAAGTATCGCAAACGGAACTGTTGGAAAAGAGATTACCGGGGAGCGGCTTGCAGAGATTTTTTTGGAATTGCAGGAGAAAAAGGCAAATAATATCAATCTGGTGACGGCGGGACAGTTTGCACCGCAGGTCGCGTATGCACTGCAAAGGGCAAAAGACCAGGGACTTTTTCTGCCGGTCGTCTACAACACCAGCAGCTATGAAAATGTGGATACGATCAAAAATCTGGAAGGACTTGTGGATATTTATCTGCCTGATCTAAAATATGTGGATTCTGCACTTAGCGCGAAATATTCCCATGCGCCGGATTATTTTGTGACTGCGGCAGCGGCACTAAAAGAGATGGTAAGGCAGGCGGGAAAGCCTGCGTTTGCAGTGGAGGGAGAGGCTGGGCTGATCTTTTCGGAAGAGTATAATGAACGCTGTGACAAAGAAAAGGAGATCCTGATGAAAAAAGGTGTGATCGTAAGACATCTTCTGCTTCCGGGATGTGCGCTGGATTCGAAGCGGGTGATCTCCTATCTGCTTCAGACATATGGTGACCAGATTTATATCAGCATCATGAATCAGTTTACACCGCTTGGCGGGCTGTCATCTTTTCCGGAATTAAACCGGAAGATTTCAGACGAAGAATATGAGCAGATCATCGATTTCGCGATAGAGCGTGGGATATCGAATGCTTTTATACAGGAGGGCGAAACGGCAAAAGAAAGTTTTATTCCGCAATTTGATCTCGAAGGTGTATAAAAAAATCTGGACATATCGTGGAAGCAGTATTATATTAATTACTATATGGGCATTTAAAGTGGAGGATAGAGAAGATGATTAAGGTAGTAAAATTTGGTGGAAGCTCTCTGGCAAGTGCGGCACAGTTCGCAAAGGTCGGAAACATCATCCGGGCAGATGAAAACCGCAGATATGTGGTACCGAGTGCGCCGGGAAAAAGAAACGCAAAGGATACAAAAGTAACGGATATGCTTTATCAGTGTTATGCGTTAGCAGAGGCAGAGGAAGATTTCCGTATTCCATTAAAAAAGATCAAGGAAAGATATGATTCGATCATTAACGGTCTTTCTTTGAAAACATCTCTGGATGAACAGTTCAAGACGATTGAAGAGAACTTTAAAAACAAAGCAGGAAAAGATTATGCCGCATCCCGTGGAGAATATTTAAACGGTATTGTCATGGCAGACTACCTGGGCTATGAATTTATTGATGCGGCAGAAGTCATCTTCTTTGATGAAAATGGCAATTTTATGGCGGACAAGACCGATGAAGTGCTGTCTGCACGTCTGAAAAAAGTAGAGCGTGCGGTAATTCCGGGATTTTACGGAGCAACTGTCGGCGGAAAAGTAGTGACCTTTTCCCGCGGCGGTTCCGATATTACAGGTTCTATCGTTGCGAAAGCAGTGGATGCAGATCTGTATGAGAACTGGACGGATGTATCCGGTGTACTGGTTGCAGATCCGCGTATTATTGAGGATCCGAAGACGATCAAGGTCATTACTTACCGTGAACTGCGCGAGCTTTCCTACATGGGAGCATCCGTACTGCATGAAGATGCGATCTTCCCGGTAAGAAAAGCAGGTATTCCGATCAACATCCGTAACACTAACGCACCGGAAGATGAGGGTACACTTATCGTTGAGAGCACCTGCCGTCAGCCGGAGTATACGATTACCGGAGTTGCAGGAAAAAAAGGTTTTGTTGCGATCGACGTGGCAAAAGATATGATGAATTCAGAGATCGGTTTCTGCCGAAAAGTGCTTCAGGCATTTGAGGAGAGTGGAATTTCAATCGAACATATGCCGTCCGGTATTGATACCATGACTGTTTTTGTACATCAGGAAGAATTTGAAGGTAAGGAGCAGCAGGTTCTTTCCACGATCCATAAGCTTGCAGAGCCGGATGTGATCGAGCTTGAGCCGGGTCTTGCGCTGATCGCGGTCGTAGGACGTGGCATGCGTTCCACCAGAGGAACAGCCGGAAGAATCTTCTCCGCACTTGCGCATGTGAATGTCAATGTAAAGATGATCGATCAGGGTTCCAGTGAGCTTAATATCATCATTGGTGTAAAGAACAGCGATTTTGAGACTGCGTTAAAAGCAATCTATGATATTTTTGTAGTAACACAGTTATAAAAAGATAATCGAAGTGAATATTAAAAAGAGCGTCAGGTCTGATGCGTCCCGTTTGTTTCGGGAGAGCGACAGGCAGGACGCTCTTTTTTTGATGGCGATGGGAAGGACGTTGATCAAAATACAGGGCGCATCCTGTATCTCCCTTAAAAAAATAAATTGACAATAAATCGAACTTATAGTACGATAATCGAAACAACAGTACAATAAAGGAGAACAAAAAATGCCGAGAAAGAAAAAAGAGTCGTTAAAAAGATTTAACCGGGAAAATATCATACAGTCCGCAACAACCCTGTTTGAGAGCCGGGGAATCGAAAAGACAACCGTAGATGACATTGCAAAAGAAGCGGATTGCAGCAAGTCAACCCTGTATGTTTATTTTAAGAGCAAAGAGGAGATTTTACAGACGATCCTGCTAGAGCAGATGGAGCAGCTGCTTTTTCTTTTAAAGGAAAACATTGAAAATGATGGGAAATTCCGGGACAATTATCAGGCAGTCTGCAAAGCAATGGCAGATTATGAGAAAAAATATCCGATTTATTTTTCCTGTATGTTAGAAAAGATCGAACTGCCAAAAGAGCAGGAAAAACCGGAGGAACCGGATGTCTGCTGGCAGATTTATGAGACAGGTGAGGCACTGAATGAGGAAGTGATCATTCTGCTCAAAAAGGGAGAGCAGGAGCACGTGATAAAAAAAGGACTGGATCCGGTTCTTACCGCGATGTTTTTCTGGTCCGGGATTAGTGAGATCATATGTTTTTCGGGACAGAAAGAGCAGTATTTAAAACGGCGGATGAATATGAGCAGGGATGACTATATGGAATACGCATTTTCATTATTGTTAGAATCAATTTTGGCATAGAGAGGAAAAGGTGAGAAAAAATGAGATCATGGAAAAGGGCAGACTGGGGAGTGCTTTATTTTAGCGGAACCGGAAATACAAAGTACTGTGTGACGCTTCTTTCAGATGCTCTGGGGATTGGGGAAACACCCTGTCCGTTAGAGAAAAAAGAATCTGTAGAAATGCTGCGTTCCCATGATGCGCTGATCCTCGCCTATCCGATCCAGTACAGTAATCTACCGGATATCGTTCGTACTTTTATTGAAAAAAATCGTGAATGCTGGCAGGGAAAACAGGTATTTCTCATGGCGACCATGGGTTTATTTTCCGGAGACGGAACAGGTGTGGCGGCACGTCTGCTGAAAAAATACGGTGCAGTGGTTCAAGGAGGCGTACATATCCGGATGCCGGATTCTGTCGCGGATGTAAAGACGCTGATAAAACCGGAGAAGAAAAACAGACAGCTCGTTGCGGCGGCAGGAGAAAAAGTACGATGGACGGCGGAGGAGATGAAACAAGGAAAGATGCCAAGACAGGGACTTGGAGTTTTTTCCCATCTGCTCGTACTGTTCGGACAGCGACTGTATTTCTTTAATGCCGCAAAAAAGTACAAGAACGCGCTTAAGATAAATACGGAAAAATGCATAGGCTGCGGAAAGTGTGCAGCATGCTGTCCGAGGGAAAATCTTTTTATGAGAGAGAAGATGCCACATCAGAAAGGGAACTGCACGATGTGTTACCGGTGTATCAGTGGCTGTCCCGCACAGGCGATCACTTTGCTTGGAAAAGAAGTGATTGAGCAGATTCGCATTGAAAATTTTATATAGAGGTAATAAAAACATAAAAAAGGTGTAGGAGTGAGCCTGAATTTATCGACAGATTAAGGTTGACTGGTTATTCATAATTTTCTATAATAAGACTGTCTGTGCGGCAGGATGCGTGAAACAGACTGTGTACAGACATACGAAAGTCATGAAGATGGCGCAGGAGCGTAGGAGATAACATGAAGCACATAAAGAAAATAATGATTATGATGATGACGGGAATGGTACTTTGCAGTGGACAGCCGATGGCGGTGTATGCGACGGCAGTGACATCTGAAAATGAACAGCCGGCATTGTCAGATGATAATTCCCTTTCTTCACTTTCCTTGTCGGAAGGACAGATTTCGCCGTCCTTACAGGCGGGAGTGACAAAATATGCGGCGACTGTGCCGAATGATGTGACAGAGGTCGAGGTATCGGCACGGACAACAAATGCAAAAGCCGAAATCACATCCATAAGCGGGAATACCAATCTTTCCGAAGGTGTCAATCAGATCAGCATTGTGGTGACAGCAGAAAATGGTTCGGCTGCAACGTACAAGATCACGGTGACGAGAGAGAGTCTGGCAGCATCCGATGCGGCAGGTGGGGAGCTTGACGATGCCAGTGCGGGTGATGAGGCAGATGTCGTACCGATCTCAGAGACAAGTGAAACAAAACCGGTAGATACCGGTGTGGATTCAGCAGAGGATCTGATGGATGATGGTACGCCGTCGGAACAGTATGAGGCGTTAAAAGAGAAATATGATAGTCTGCATGAAAAATATGAAGCGTTAAAAAAGACGAATCAGAGTAAAATATATGGATTGACCGGAGCCTGTATCATGCTTGCAGCGATCAGCCTGTTTTTGTTTTTCCAAAGAAGGAGAGAACAGGAAAATGATGATCTCTTTGATGAGGAAGACTACGATGATGGCAGTTATGACAAGGAATTGTATGATGACAACGATGCGGAAGAAGATTACGATGACGAGCCGGAAAAATTAGAAGACACAGAAGACTACGAAGAGGCGGAGGATTACAGCAAGTCTGAGGATTACGAAGTTGAAGAGGACTACGAAGAGTCTGAAGTTTATGAAGCAAAAGAGGATTATGAAGAGTCCGAAGACGATGAAGATGCGGAAGATTACGAGGCATCCTATGATGAGGAATTTGCGCAGGAAGAACCAAAAACGCGAAAGAAAGAACGTTCTTCTAAAAAGAAACATGGCAGAAGAGAAAGTATGGAGGATGAACTGGAAGTTATTGATTTCAATGACTTATAGGAAGAAAAAATATGGTTCTGGAAATTGATTTCGAAAGCGGTGAAGCTTTTTATATGCAGCTGCGAAACCAGGTGATCATGGGGATTGCGACAAAACAACTGCAGGAAGGAGACAGCCTTCCATCCGTGCGCCAGCTTGCAGATACAGTCGGTATCAACATGCATACGGTGAACAAGGCATACAGTATGCTGCGTGAAGAGGGCTTTCTGACCTTAAATAAGCGGACAGGTGCTGTGGTTACATTGGATGTGGACAAGATGCAGGCATTGGAAGAAGCTGGAGAGCAGCTGCGCATCGTGCTTGCGAGGGCATGGTGTAAAAATATTTCGAGACAGGAAATCCACAAGCTGATAGATGAAATTTACGATAATTTTTATTAATGGAGGACTTATGCAAAAGCCATATACAAAAAAAGCGAAGAGGGCAATGGACCTTGCAGGGAAAACATCAAAAGTCATGCACCATAACTATATTGGAACGGAACATATTCTGGTCGGGCTGCTGCGGGAGCAGACCGGTGTTGCCGCAAAAGTATTATTGGATGCAGGAATAGAAGAAGAAAAGCTGACGGAGCTGATCGAGGATCTGATCGCACCGTCAGCTTCTGTTGCGGTTTTAGATCCGGATGGATATTCGCCAAGGACAGAAAAAGTGCTTGAAAATGCGGATAAAGAAGCAGAACGTTTTCAGTGCGGGGAAGTGGGGACAGAGCATCTGCTGCTTGCGCTGATCAAGGAAACAGACTGTGCGGCAGTGCGTCTGCTCAATACGCTTGGCGTGAATCTGTCAAAATTGTTTGTTGAGATATTGGTTGCTATGGGAGAGGATCCGAACCAGTATAAGGAAGAACTTCAGGGAGCCAAAAACGGAAAACGGGCAAATGCGGAGATGACGCCGACACTGGATCAGTACTCGCGTGATCTGACGAAAATGGCGGCAGATGGAGAACTCGATCCGGTTATCGGACGTGAAAAGGAGATTGAACGAGTCATCCAGATCTTAAGCCGCAGAGGAAAAAATAATCCGTGTCTGGTCGGGGAACCGGGTGTTGGAAAGACCGCGATCGCAGAAGGACTGGCAGAGCGTATCGCCTCGGGGCTGGTGCCGGAGACGGTTGCCGGCAAGCGCGTTGTGACGCTGGATTTGTCCGGAATGGTCGCAGGATCTAAATATCGGGGAGAGTTTGAAGAGCGTATTAAGCGCGTGATCCGCGAGGTCATCACGGCGGGGAATATCCTGCTCTTTATCGATGAACTGCATACGATCATTGGAGCAGGAGGTGCGGAAGGTGCGATCGATGCCTCTAATATCTTAAAGCCATCACTTGCACGCGGCGAGATTCAACTGATTGGTGCGACTACCATAGAAGAATATCGAAAATATATTGAAAAAGATGCGGCACTGGAGCGTCGTTTTCAGCCGGTTAATATCGAAGAACCATCTGCAGAGCAGACAGTCTCGATCTTGAAAGGACTGCGTGAGCAGTATGAAGTGCATCATCATGTTACGATCACGGATGAAGGAATAAAAGCGGCAGTAACGTTATCGACACGTTATATCAACGATCGTTTTCTTCCGGATAAGGCGATCGACCTCATGGACGAAGCTGCGGCGAGAGTGCGCCTTAGGGGATTTAAAACGCCGGAGCAGATTTTTAAGTATGAGACAAAGATCCGTTCCCTTGAACAGGAAATGGAGCAGGCGCTGATGGAGCAGGAATTTGAACAGGCGTCCGAAATTAAGCGTGAAAAAGAAGAACTGGAAAAGAAATATGAAAAAGCGGTCAAAAAATACCATAGAGATGCTAACCGCAGACAACTTTCAGTTGGAGAAAATGAAATTGCCGCAGTGGTAGCAGAATGGACGAAAATCCCAGTGAGCAAGCTGACAGAAAATGAGGCAGAACGCTTAAAGAAACTGGAAAAAACCCTTCATAAACGTGTGATCGGACAGGAAGAGGCAGTGAGTGCGGTAGCGCGTGCGGTACGCCGTGGACGTGTCGGCTTAAAAGATGCAGGCAGACCGATCGGCTCATTTTTGTTCTTAGGGCCTACCGGTGTCGGGAAAACAGAGATTTCCAAGGCGTTGGCGGAAGCGATGTTCGGGGATGAGAGTGCGATGATTCGTGTTGATATGTCAGAATACATGGAAAAGCACAGTGTGTCTAAGATGATCGGATCACCGCCGGGATATGTGGGGTATGAAGAAGGCGGTCAGCTCAGTGAAAAAGTGCGCAGAAATCCGTATTCAGTCATTCTTTTTGACGAGATTGAAAAAGCGCACCCAGATGTGTTCAATGTGCTGCTTCAGGTACTGGACGATGGACATATCACCGATGCACAGGGCAGAAAGGTTGACTTTAAGAACACGATCATTATCATGACATCCAATGCGGGAGCGCAGTCGATCGTGGAACCGAAAAATCTCGGATTTGCTTCCGCAGAAAGTGAAAAGCACACGTATGAGCGTATGAAGAACGGTGTTATGGAAGAAGTGAAACGGATATTTAAACCGGAATTTCTGAATCGTATCGATGATGTTATCGTGTTCCGTACCTTGAATAAAGACGATATGAAACAGATTGTCACGCTGATGACAAGATCACTGGTGAAACGCTGTAAGGAGCAGATGGATATTACGTTAAATATCCGTGATTCCGTGAAAAAATACATTGTGGAGAAAGCATACGATCCGAAATATGGGGCACGTCCGCTTCGACGCATGATCCAAAGCAAGATTGAGGATGCACTGGCGGAAGAGATACTGTCCGGAAACATTGTGACCGGAAACATGGTAGATGCCGGAATGCGCAAGGACGAGGTACATTTTACGGTAAAAAATTAATAGTAATTTTATAGAAATTAACTGGTAAAATATGTCCCATTATTATATAATAAAACACAGGACAAAAAGTTCTGGTGTGGCGGAGAGAGCCGCATGCACTTGACAGGAGGATAAAGATATGGCTGTAATTAAGGAACTGATCCGTACAGAAGCAGACGGAACGATAAGTTTTGGAGATTATTCCTTGGATGCGAAGGCAAAACTGGACAATTTTGAACATGATGGAGATTTATATAAAGTAAAAACGTTCCGTGAGATCACAAAACTGGAACGCAACGGAATGTTTGTTTATGAATCGGTTCCGGGAACTGCTGTGACAGGAATGTCTGCAACAGAAAATGGAATGACATTTCAGGTAGAGGGCGGAGAAGATGCAGAGATTACGCTCGGATTGGAAGGGGAAAAGGATTATCAGGTTTCTGTGGAAGGTGTTTCCGCAGGTCAGATGAAGACGAATCTTGGCGGAAAACTGACCCTGAGTGTGGAGTTGGATTCAGCAAAACCGGTAAAAGTAGCAGTAGTCCGCGTATAGCTGATACAGAATTTTGGATTACAAGAAATACAAACAGGCAGAGAGCGTATGGAAGCAGACGACAGACTTCTGATGCGCTCTCTTTTCATATTATATTACAGATACAAAGTGAGGAGAAGCAGATGGCAAAAGGAAAAACATCAGTATTTTTCTGTCAGGAATGTGGGTATGAGTCAGCAAAATGGATGGGACAATGTCCGGGCTGTCATGCATGGAACACGTTCGTGGAAGAAAAAATAGAAAAAAGCACACCGGCGCGGAAGAAAGCGGCAAATGAGGTTTTTGTTTCTACACTTTCCCAGATCGAGACAAGGGAAGAAATGCGGATCACTACAGATATTGAAGAATTAGACCGGGTGCTCGGAGGCGGAATAGTAAAGGGGTCACTGGTTCTGGTGGGCGGAGATCCGGGCATTGGAAAATCAACATTGTTATTGCAGGTATGCAGAAATCTTTCTTTGCAAAAAAAACAGGTACTGTATATATCGGGGGAAGAGTCCTTGCAGCAGATCAAGATCCGTGCGGAACGTATTGGTGAATTTACAGAAAGTATGTCTTTACTCTGTGAGACGAATCTGGATATCATTCACGAAGTGATAAAAAAAGAAAAACCGGAGATTGTAGTTATCGATTCGATCCAGACAATGTATAACGAAGCGGTATCTTCTGCACCGGGAAGTGTTTCTCAGGTGCGGGAGTCCACCGGGACACTGATGCAGATCGCGAAAGGAATGGATATTGCGGTATTTATCGTAGGACATGTTACAAAAGAGGGGGTAGTTGCCGGACCGCGTGTATTGGAACATATGGTTGACACAGTGCTGTATTTTGAAGGAGATAGACATGCTTCCTACCGTATACTGCGCGGTGTAAAAAACCGTTTTGGTTCAACAAATGAGATTGGCGTATTCGAAATGCGGCAGGACGGACTGAAAGAGGTGGAAAATCCGTCTGAGTACATGTTAAGCGGCAGACCGAAGGACGCTTCGGGATCGGTAGTGGCATGTTCAATGGAAGGAACACGTCCGATTCTGATAGAAGTACAGGCATTGGTATGTCATAGTAATTTTGGAATACCGAGAAGAACAGCGGCAGGAACAGATTTTAATCGTGTCAATCTGCTTATGGCAGTGTTGGAGAAACGCGTCGGGCTGCAAATGTCTGCCTGTGATGCTTATATCAATATCGCGGGCGGAATAAAGATGAACGAACCTGCGATCGATCTGGGTATCGTGTTGGCATTGGTGTCCAGTTATAAAGAAATTGCCATTGATGATAAGACGATATGCTTTGGAGAAGTAGGCTTGAGCGGAGAAGTGCGTGCAGTCAGCATGGCGGAACAACGTGTGGTAGAGGCAAAAAAGCTAGGTTTTACCCGATGTATTCTGCCAAAAGTTTCACTGCAAAATATGCAGTCGGTAGGCGGGATAAAATTAGAAGGCGTGGAAAGTGTGAAAGATGCGATCCGTTTCGTATCTAAGTAAAAAAGAATTGAATAAACAATTCGAACAATTGAGCTAAATTGACACCGAAAACTTTCTTTAAAAAAGATGTCGAAATGTGGTTGACAGAGCAGAAATAAGATGGTAGTATATACAAGCTGACCGCAAGGAAAGCAAAAATGCAAAGACGGTATTGACATTATACGATTTGCGTGGTATGTTTTCATTACTTTGTCAATCACAGAGAAATGAAAAAAAAACTAAAAAAGTTGTTGACAACGACAAAAGCTTGTGATAAGATATAGAAGTTGTCGCTG
>CAYMCM010000046.1:0-19210 GCA_964388945.1 uncultured Roseburia sp. | reverse complement strand
ATCCTGCACCGGCTCTGCTTCTTATACATCCAGTCCTGATTCTTTTTTGTCCGCTCTTCTTGCCGGAAGCCGCCACATACCGGGCGCAAAGAGTACGAGCATCGGAAACAGTTCCAGACGTCCGATCAGCATATCAAACATCAGCACAATTTTGGAAAAGATACTAAATGCGCCAAAGTTTCCGGCAGGTCCCACCATGTTGAGTCCTGGACCGACATTGTTAAAGGCGGCAATGACCGCCGTCACATTCGTAGTCATATCAAAACCGTTGATACTAAGAAGCACGATTGAGATCAGAAAAATCAGAAAGTACACTGCGGTATAACACAGTGCCGATCTCACTACATTGTCCGCCACGCGTCTGCCATCCATGTGCACCTTCTGCACACTTCTAGGATGCGTCACCGACTGAATCTCATTTTTCACCGCACGGCACACGATCATGAGTCTTGACACCTTAAATCCGCCTCCGGTACTTCCGGCACAGGCTCCGATAAACATCACTGCCATCAATACCATTTTCGGAAATTCCGGCCACAGATTAAAATCGGTCGTCGCAAATCCAGTGGTACTCATAACGGAAGCTACCTGAAAAAGTGCTTCATGAAACGCAAAAAATATATTTTCATACTGTCCGTGAATGCCCACTGTAATAAGCAGTGCACTCGCCAGCACGATCAGAAAAAAATGACGTACTTCTTCATTTAAAAAAGCATCTTTCGGTCTTCGGATCAAAAACAGATAATATACATTAAAATTGACCGAACAGAGCAGCATGAACACAGTGATAATGATCTGCACGGCGAGACTGTATGATGCGACACTGGTATTGACCAGTCCGAATCCACCGGTTCCCGCCGTGGAAAATGCCAGTGTGACCGATTCAAAAACGGACATTCCCGCGATTTTTAACGCCACCATTGCACAAAGCGTGATAAGCAGATAGATCCCATATAAGATCATCGCCGTACTCCGGATCTTTGGCACCAGCTTTCCAACCGAAGGTCCTGGACTTTCTGCACGCATCAGATGCAGGGAGGAACTGCCGGAAAGCGGCAGGATTGCCATGATGAACACGAGCACTCCCATGCCTCCGATCCAGTGTGTGAAACAGCGCCAGAACGCAGTGGCATGCGTCAGCTCCTCCACCGAGGACAACACACTTGCTCCGGTCGTTGTAAAACCGGAGATTGTCTCAAAGAGCGCATCGACATAGGACGGAAATTCTCCGGTCAGGCAGAGCGGAATGGCTCCCACCAGGCTTAACACGATCCAGCTTAAAGAAACTGCCGAAAAGCCTTCCCTCGAATAAAAGACTCTGCTCTTTGGTTTTTTGATCCTGCCGAGCATTCCAACCAGCAGACTTGCCGCAGCAACCACAAGATAGGAAAGTCCCGCCCTCTCACCGTAAATGGCTCCCACCAACGCTGGAAGCAGTAAAAACAGTCCTTCAAAGCCGAGCACACTGGACAAAATATAACGAATCATTGAATAATTCATGTTGCGCCTCCTACTTCACCACATCCCGGATGTCATGCAGACCGGTGGTCGTTGTAATGATGATAACGGTATCACCGACTTCAATGACACTCTGACCTTTCGGGATCGTGACCTGTCCCTTGTGGGTAATACAGCCGATCAGCATATTCGGTCTTAATTTCAGATCCTGAAGCGGAATACCAACCACCGGCGCGTCCTCTTTAATCAGGAATTCCACTGCCTCAACTCTGTTGTTATTCAAACGGTACAGCGTTTCAATGTTGCTTCCCATCGAATTTTTCATTGCGCGCACATATTTGATAATGGATTCCGCAGTAATATATTTCGGATAAATGATACTTCCCACATTCAGACTTTCTATGATCTCATCATAGGCAATACGATGCACCTTGGTGATCAGCTTTGCCTTGGAACAGCTCTTTGCAAACAGGGCGAGCATGATGTTTTCTTCGTCAAAATTGGTCGTTGCGACAAATGCCTCCGTCTCCATAAGACCTTCTTCCATCAGAAGATCTTTATCCGTGGCATCTCCGCATATGATCATTGCTTTCGGCAGCATTTCGGAAAGTTCCTCGCAGTAACTCTCATCCCGGTCGATGATCTTTACCTTAATACCGAGATCCAAAAGCTGCTTTGCCAGATAAATAGAAGTGCGCCCGCCTCCGATGATCATGACATTTTTGGCTGCTGCCGTCGGTGCTCCGATCTTTTTAAAAAATTCCGTCGTTTTCGCCTGCGTGCCAACGATTGAGATAACATCCTTCGCCTTCAGTTCAAAATTACCATCTGGAATAATGACTTCCTCGCCGCGTTCTACTACCGCAATGAGCACGTCGCAGTGAAGCCGGCTTCTCATATCGCGCAGCTTCACATTACAGAGCGGACTGCCTTCCTCAATCCGGTAAATGACAAGATCCACCCGGCTCTTTGCAAAAGAATCCACTTCCAGCGCGGATGGGAATTTTAAAAGCCTCGCCATCTCTCTCGACGCCGCAAGCTGCGGATTGATGATCATGGAAAGTCCGAGTTCCTCTCGGATAAACGAGATCTCTCTGCTGTAAACCGGGTTGCTGACACGCGCGATCGTATGGCAGTCTCCCGCTTTTTTCGCGATCAGACAGCACAGGAGGTTTAATTCATCCTGTCCCGTTACTGCCACTAAAAGATCGGCATCCCCGATGCCCGCCTCCGACTGTACATTAAAACTTGCGCCGTTTCCCACAATTCCAAGCACATCACAGCTCGTTGAAATATTGTCCACAAGCTGCTCCTTGACATCAATCACTGTTATATCATGTCCTTCTCTGCTAAGCTGCTCTGCCAGTGTCGCACCGACATTTCCGCAGCCCACGATAATTATCTTCATCCTCTGCTCCTATCCGTAGGTTCTTCATTCATTCTGTCACAATCCCCTACTATACTGTATCGCATTATAGCAGAATTTTCTCATTCTGCAAACTTCTTTTTCTTCCTTATTTTTCCAGTTTCACCCCCAAATCCCATCTTGCACAAAAAACGCTTTTTTCTTATAATAAATCTATTCTGATTTTGGAGGAACTGTCATGGCACCACTCATTCTTTTTTACAATCTGAACAACGAAAAAGGCAAAAAAATCAAACTGATCTGTCTGAAGCTTAAAATCCGCATCCGTCCGGTAATGCCTAAGGATTACGCAAAGCCGGTCGGCATGCTCGCCGGCATCAAAAATCTTCCTGCCGCACCGGACACCACTGCTCCAGATGCTGCTTCCGGCACATCTTCGTCTGACCGGGAAGCATTCACAGACGAGATGCTCGTCATGAAAGATTTTGATGGACGCCTGCTCGACCGTTTTCTGGCGGAAATGAATCGGGCAAAGATCGAGCGTGTCGCTTTAAAAGCGATCCTTACGCCAGACAATCTTACCTGGGATTCTTTTACCCTGCGCGATGAACTGCAAAAAGAACACGAAGCGATGACAAAGGAGCCGCCCGCTGCCACTTAAGGCAGCCGGATCGGCTCCTGCTTTTTACCCTCTATTTTATGAACAGTTTATTATTCTGTGATCGTGATCTCATAAGACCGTTCAAAGGTTTCCTGCGGCATCAGATGATTGCCCCATTCACGTTCCTTAAGGCTTCCATCAAATGTAGCTCTGTCGCATCTTCCATACCACGGTTCGATCGCAACAAAAGGCGCATTCTTTTTCTCCGGAGACCAAATACCGTAAAGCGGCGCATCCGAGCTTACCGTCACATATTCCCTTCCTTCCGGGTCTGTCAGGGACACTCTGTTTGTCTGGCTGTTCTCCACGATATATACCCCATCATCAAAGAATCCTTCCGGAAACAGCATTTTTCCGGCATCTGCGGCGATCTCGCATTTTCCGTCAAGCATCAGTCCATCTGTATTGATGCGGGATGCCTGCACACCGTGACCGGTATGAAAATCCAGTCCATATCCGGCCTTGTCCGGCTCATCATGCAGCGGACAGTTAAATTCAGAATGTGCACCAATAGAAAAATACATTTCTTTTTCATTGGTATTGACCACTTTCCATGTTACCTTTAAAGTATTCCCGATCAGGCGGTATCCAATGTATAATTCAAACGCAAATGGATATTTTTCCAGTGTGGAATCATCCGACACCAGAAGAAACCACAACTCATCCTCTTTTTGTTCTTTCACCTGAAATTCCATATCCCTGGCAAATCCATGCTGCGGCATCGGGTATTTTTTTCCTTCATAGCTGTATTCCTGATTCTTTAAGCTTCCGACAAACGGAAACAGGATTGGGGATGTTCTCTTATAATATTCCGGTTTGCCATACCACATGTATTCTGCTCCGGTCGCATTGCTTTTTATGGATTTTAGTTCCGCTCCAAAAGACTCAATCTCCGCGGTAAGTGTCTCATTTTTCATCTTGTAACGCATAATCTTTTAACCTCTTTTCATATTCTTTGTACTTTGGGAGCACCGTCTCCACCACCTGATAAAAAGCGGCACTGTGGTTTGCCTCTACCAGATGTGCCAGCTCATGCACCACTACATAGATGCGGCATTCCTCCGGAACCGCGCAAAGTGCCTGATTGAGTGTGATCGAGGCACGCGCTTTATTGCAGCTTCCCCAGCGGCTTTTCATCCGACGGAAATGTACCGAAGGCTCTGGTATCCGGTAGTGCGCAAACGCTGGAACGTAAGTATCGATCAACGCCCGCAGATGCCGCTCATCTTCTTCCCCAAAGGAAAGTTCTGACAGCACGATCGTCTGTTTTTCCTGCATTTGTGCCAGATGTTTCCGGACCCATCCGCTTTTTTCCAGCACAAATCCATGGATCTTCTCTTCTCCATAATAACGCGGTGCTGTCACGATCACCTGCGCTGCCGCCGTGACACGGATCGTCATATGTTTTACATTCTTATAAATGATCTGATAGGAAAAATCTTCACACCTGCCGTCCATAGCAACTCCCTCACTTCAATAATTCCCATTCTATCACTTCCCCTCCGCTTTTGACAAGGCATCCCGGATCGCTTCGACAAGAACCTGTGATGTATACTGATTTTCGCTTCCATAATCAATATCGTCTAACGACTGATTTTCATAGATCTGCTGGGAAATCTCATCGAGTGCCGGCTGCATGAGCGGATACATGGTCGCCACGCTCTCATCCAAATTTACCAGTGAAACCGAGTTGATCCGGTTTTCGTCCACCACCACTTCTACATCTATACTGTTATCGTTGAATAAAATCGAGGAGGTATATTTTCCCGGTGTATACTTCATAGTCTCTTTGGCACCTTCTTCTTTTTTCGAACCGAACATAAAAACAAAAAGCAGGATCAAAAGTACCGCCAGCCCGACAAAGATCATTGTATAGATCAGTTCTTTCATATGAAGTACCACGATTTTGGTTTTTGCGCTCATCTTAAAAACTCCTCCGTCACTTCTTTGTTCTATCATATGTGACGGCTGGTTTTCATATTCTTCTAATTTTTTTCATTTTTCTGTTGACAAAGTGATCTCAATCCTGTATATTATTATTTGTCGCTGATGAAAGTCAGATGGGCAAATGCGATAGTGGCGTAGTTGGTAACGCGCGACCTTGCCAAGGTCGAGACCGCGGGTTCGAGCCCCGTCTATCGCTCTTAATTTAAAGGAAGCTTTGCAGAAGCTTCCTTTTTTATTTGTGGCTGACAGGACGTAAGCAGGTTCTTACTTCTCCGTTACGGTTTGCGCAAAGCAAACACGAGGTCCAGCGAATCTCATGCGCCGTCTATCTATTGATCATGTTTTTTCTTCATTTTATCAGCATAACTGATAAGTCTTTTTATCCTCGACAGATCTTGAATATTATTAATATTATATCTATCCGCATATATATCTATTATATTTTCCGCAAATGTATCAAAACCAAGAGTTGCATACTCCAACTCAAATGATTCCGAAATAATATGTGCTTCCTTTAATTCTTGGCTATTTCTATATAAGATTGGATTTTGGGGTCTGAAATCTACAATTAATAATGTACATCTTTCATATTTATAAGTCTCATTTATATCTATTCTATTATTAATCGAATCAAAAAAACTAATATATTTTTCAACATCTGTTTGATTATGTTTAAATCCAACTTGATTTCTTTTTACCAATTCATCATCATATTCATAAACAGGAATCAAATACACTTCTCCCAAAACCATTTCAGGATATCGCATATGCAAATTCAGTGCTTCTGCAAAAGTTCTTTCAAATAATGTATCAGCATTTTTCGCCAAACTGCTCATCTGACTTCTAACATTGATTACTAATGTATTAGTTGAAAATTCAAACCCATATGGATCTATCTTATTTTGAAAAGCCATTGGTCCCCAATTAATATGCTCAGGACTCTTTTTAATATTATAAGGTAACACACATACATCTTGATCCTTTTGTTTCAAAAATCCTGCAAGCTTTATTTCTGGTTTTGTATCACCAAAATGAGGATATATGTATTCTTCTCTCAACCCATGTTCTATAAGTTCCTTTTTCACTGCATCATGAATAAGGTTTATCAATGCAGAAGACCTAATACACGATTCTTTGCCTTTTGTTCCTCCTACTCTAATCGAATTTTCAATCATATCTTTAAATATTTTTAACTGTTCATCAATATATGCCATTTTTTCTCCTTAAATTGCAATGTCGTATTTCATCATTAACATTTTATCTATTTCTTCTTGTTTCCCTGATCTCAACACATGTTTTTCCTTTTCCGTAAACCACGGTATAGAAAACTTTTCAATATATTTTTTCTGATAACAATAATACCCTCCTTCAATAGAATAACTTGTATTTTCAACATAATATTTCATTATTTTAGAATTTAAGATTGCCATTAAATCTTCTAATTCAATATAATCATTCTCAAATACTCCATATCCATTACAAAACAATGCTGTTTTGTCATCAACTAACATAAATTTAGGTATATTAGCAAATGTTGGAAACAACAATTTTTTTCCAAACTTATTCAATCCCTGTGACCTTCCATACGCATACCAAGCCACCGGATTTTTTTTCCCTTTATCGCGCGAATCAAGTTCTTTTTTTACTGCACATAAATACTCATATGTCTTTGGATATTTTTCGCGTAAACGTTCCTCTTTTATAATAACCAACCCACTTTCTTCTTCAATATATGGAAATATTATGTGCCTACATACACTATCAAGTTTTTCGTTCTTTTTAAGTTCTGGAACTTTATATATTGTCTTTACAATTCCAGATTCAATATTATATCTTTTTCCATTAACAATTTTATAAAAACCTTCATGATCTTTCTCAACCATGTAAACATCATCTTTTAATGTAGCTATTCCCGTTTTTACAAATTCTTTTATTGGTCTAAATTGACTCTCAATTTTAGATAAATTACTATATGTATTTTTATCCACCAAATTCCAGCCATTCTTATTTAATCTTTCAATGGGCATCTCTTCGTATTGAATATTATCTAACTCCTTTTTTATATTATCTGTTTTTTTCAGTACAGAATATCTAAATATATTATTACGATTTCTATCCAGAATCAAAATACAATTATAAGTTCTTACTGGTTTAAATAGCATATTATCTGCAAAATCAATAACAAGGCTAAGTGCCTTTTCCTTCTCAATATAAGTTCTCAAATCCACAGCAGATTTTATCGTCAAAAAATTATTTGGAACAATAAATCCTAATTTTCCTTTCTTCTTTAAGAATTTCATTCCATGTTCTATAAATGCATAAAAAATATTAAAAACCCCTGTTTTAGTTGTATCAAAATTGGTTTTTAAAAAAGAAATGGTTTCCTTATTCATATCATGTGTATTAACATATGGAGGATTTCCAATAATCAAATCAAAACCTTGAACATTAAATACCTCATTCCAATTTTCTTTAAGACTATCGTTCTTCATAATTTTGATTTCATCATCCTCTATCTTCCCCCCATCAATTTCAACCATCATTTTTAACAATTTTTTACATCTTCTAACATTATCTAACTCTAAATCAATACCATAAATATTATTAACAATAATATCTCTTACAGGTACTCGGTATTTGTTTTTTATATAATTAATAGCCGAAAGTAAAAAAATGCCACATCCGCATCCAGGATCTATTATTTTAACATTTTCATCCCATACTTTATACTCATCAATTACCAGTTTGCTAATAAACGATGCTATGTATTCTGGTGTAAATACTATCCCATTCTCTACCACCTTTTCCTCTTCCAATAACGCCTCAAAAATATATGTTACCACTTCTATATCTAATTTAATCCCCAAAGCATTAAACTTTTCTTCAATCTCTCTATATTCTTTTTTAATAACATTCTTTTTATAAATATCAATTATCACATTTTCGATAATTTCGTTATCATAATGCCTAATACTTTTAATAAAATCAGGAATTATAATTTCTTTTATGTTTTCTTTCACAAAAGTTACCTCTCTCAAACAATTCTAATTCTATCTAAATAGTTTTACATAATCCCTATGATCATCTAGATATCTTAGTAATTTCTACAACATCCTCTATGTTACAATCTAACACTTCACATATTTTACATAATATTTCAGTTGATACATTCTCATTCTTTCCTAACTTTGCCATTTTTAATGATACTATACTGTTTTGTGTATTTCAATTCAAAATTGAATCTCTCAATTTTTCGCCTTATTTAAGCCCGTAAAGTGAACGTAGCCACAATTTAACTCTTCAACTTCCAATACTTTTCATTCATCTATTTCTTTATTCTTCTAATGTATTCCTTATACTTCCTCCGTAGCTTGAATCTTCTGAAGCTACGGAGGCGTTTTCTGTTTTTGTTCTCCTTTTACATTACTTCTTTTCTTTGAGAGCCCGCTCGACTTCATCCACAACGATCTTTAACGCTTTGATGCGCGCATACTTCTTATCGTTGGACTCTAAGATATGCCACGGTGCATAGCTCGTACTGGTCTTTTTTAACATCTCGTTTACCGCTTCCTCATACTGATCCCATTTATCACGGTTGCGCCAGTCCTCGTCTGTGATCTTCCAGCGTTTTTCCGGCGTACCTTCCCTGTCTTTGAACCGCTCAAGCTGGGTGTCTTTATCGATCTGTACCCAGAATTTGATCACGACCGCACCCCAGTCCGAAAGTTCTTTTTCAAACTCATTGATCTCGTTATAGGCACGCTGCCAGTCATTTTCACCACAAAAGCCCTCGATGCGTTCCACCATGACTCTTCCATACCACGTCCGGTCAAAGATCGCAGCATGTCCGGTCTTGGGCAGCCGGTTCCAGAATCGCCAAAGATAATGTCTCGCTTTTTCGTGCGGTTCCGGGCTTGCGATCGGATGTACCTCATATCCTCTCGGATCAAGTGCCTCAGTAATCCGCTTGATATTTCCGCCTTTGCCCGCAGCATCCCAGCCCTCATAGGCAATGATGACCGGAATCTTTTTGCGGTACAGTTCATTGTGCAGCTCACACAGACGTTTCTGATATTTGTCGAGCTTCTGTTTATACTCCTCCTTGGAGAGTTCCTTGTCTAAATTGATCTCTGCAAGCTTTGGCACCTGCTCAAGCGGGAACGGATTCTGCAAAAGCGGTACGGCAAGACTTGTATTCTTTAATGCAGTATCAATGCTGCTGACCAGTGTCTCAAGCACCTGCAGTTCCGCCCACTTTTTATTTTTTGCATCTATAAGATACCACGGCGCCCCGGACGCATCCGTATCGCACAGATATTGTTCAAACACATCCATGCACTGCTCATAATGCCTGTTCTGCCAGTTATCATCCTTATTCACACGCCATCTGGTGTTCTTGTCATCCTTTAACAGCTCTAACCGCTTTTTCTGCTCCTTTTCACTGATCTGAAAGAAAAATTTCACAACCAGATAGCCATTATCCGTAAGCTGACGTTCAAACCGTCTGATGCTTCCGATCTGCTCTTTATACTGCTCCTCATCCGTCACACCGTAAAGTACATCCTGTGTCACCTCATCCATCCAGCCGCCGTCTAAAAATTTGAACTTGCCCGCTTCCGGGATCTGGACAAAGTAGCGATACAAAAAAGGTTTTCTCGCCTCTTCCTCCGTCGGCTTTCCCATCGTCGCCACTTTAAAAAAACGCGGATCAATATTCCTTATGACTTTGCCGAGCACACTGCCCTTGCCTGCGGCCCCCCAGCCTTCAAACAAAACCAGTACCGGCAGTTTTTTTTCTTTGATCTGCATCTGCTGCATCGTAAGACGTTCGCGCGCCGTCTTTAACCGCACTTCAATCTCTTCTTCCTCCGGGCATCTTGGTTTATTCCAGTTTTTTAACATATTCCCCTTCTCCTTTCCGGTTCTTTATAAAACTATTATACCGCATTTCGGGGAAAATGAATCTGTTTTCTCATAGTTCCAGTCCGTTTTTGAGCTTCGTCAGTACCGCACGCAACGGCGAAAAAAGCACCATACAGAGAATAAAGTTACTGACGCAGTGCACCATGTCATATGGAATCCCTGCAATCCACCAGGTGACCGCCATCGGCACCCCACCGATAAAGAGATACGGCAATGCTGAAAGTGCTCCGAAAAACAAGCCAAACAGCGCCGAGAGTACCGCAAATACCCACATGGATCTTCTCCGGCGCAAAAGCAAAGTAAGCAGCACTAAAAGCGGCCAGATATAAAGATACATGACTGTCCACAATCCCACACCCCAGACCACGCATTCGATCCCGACAAAAGCAAATACCGCCACGATCGATTTCCAGCCAAAAAATAAAGTATATAAAATAATAAGGAGCGTTACCAGTTCCACATTCGGCAGAAAAGATAACGATATCTTTGCCGCCTCAAGTGTCGCTGCCATAACGCCCGTAACTACAATTTCTTTTGTTGTAAAAAAAGTTCTGTTCATATTATTTCTCATAAACAATACGATATGCATCACCGTCATTAACCGGCTGAGAATCCACACCGTTTGCGGCATACTCGCCATTTAAATAGATCGCCCAGTACGCACCGTTCGTATCATAATCTGCTGTAACACCGTTGACTGTCTTAATGTAAAGTCCATAAGCATCCTCTTCTCCCTCGAGCGAAAAGTCCTCTGTCTTTTCCAGTTCTTCGAGTGCTTCGCGCAGATATTCGGCATCCGTGGACGCCTGATAATCCACGGTATTTCCTTTGTCAT
The DNA here is from genome assembly GCA_964388945.1 of uncultured Roseburia sp. GTDB lineage: Bacteria > Bacillota > Clostridia > Lachnospirales > Lachnospiraceae > Roseburia_D. The sequence goes on along the minus strand of CAYMCM010000046.1, from coordinate 8,020 downwards.
CCACGACCGCAAGTGTATAGTCCTTATTTCCCTCAGATGCTTTTGGTGCACAAAAGTAATAAACACCGGTAAATACAGCAAGCAAAATCACAATAACCGCTATCCCAAGTGCCAGTTTCTTTTTATTTCCGTTATCTTCTGCCGTCTTCATACTATAAGTATCCTGCCTTTCCCACACGCAGCCATTATACTGCTATGATAACACCGCCGTCGTTTGCATACATTGTGCTGACTCCAGCCGTGTCCAACACGATGATCTCTTTAAATTTTGCCAGCTTTTCGATTTTTTCCCGAACGAGCTGCGCACGCTTCGGACAATTACAATGGGAGATCGCAAGTACACGTTCTTCTGTGTTTTTCGTCTTTTCGATCATCTCCTGCACCAGCTTATCGAGCGCCTTGGTCATTCCTCGCGCCTGACCGAGCTGACAGATCGTTCCCTCCGGCGTAGCCCCCATCACCGGCTTGATGCTGAGCGCACTTGCAACAACCGCTTTCAGGTTACTCAGTCTTCCGTTTTTGCGCAGCGTATCAAGTGTCTCCAGCACGAAAAAGGTATTCTGCTCATTGATATACTCCTCGGTCTGCATCACAATACTGTCAAAAGCCAGTCCTTTTTCTTCCAGTTCCTGTACCTTCAGACCGATCAGTGTCTCTCCGATCGAAGCAGAACGGGAATCAAATACATGTATATCCGCATCCGGATGTTCTTCCATGTAAATATTCTTCGCAAGCTCCGCACTGTTGTAAGAACCGCTCAGATTAGAAGAAAGTGTGATCATATAGATCCGCTTGGCATCTCCGAACGCCTCAATATAACTCTCCGGTGACGGACAGGACGATTTCGGGCAGTTCTTGCTTTCCTTTACCCGGCGCAGGAAATCCGCCTGGTCAAATGTCTCATCATCCGGAATATGGTAATCATCCACACTCAGTTCCAACGCGACATTGCAGAAATGTCCATCCTGCTTCATCGCATCGGTAAGTTCTCCACAGCTATCAATAATAATTTTATATGTCATTTTCTTTTCCTCTGCATCATGTAGTTTTTATTACTACATGATAGTAGCACAAATATCATCACTTGAAAAGAGGTATTTTATAAAAAAGACAAAAAGTTTACGGAAAGTATACTGTCAGCACACCGATCTTCTCATTCTCCCGGTATCGGAAAGAGCGCAGTCCATCGCAGAAATCCCCGATATGCTGTCCGGTGATAAAATAATTTTTTGCCTCCGTATACAGTGCAGTATCAGCAAATTTTACCGCAACCGTTCCTGCCCCATTCTCCCATGCCGCGCGGTAGAGTGCCCCGATCTCCTCCGGATACCAGTCCGTGTAATAGCGTCCCTCACGCACATAGTAATTATCCTCCATAGATGTACAGTCCGGCAGTGGAAAATCCGTATTCATGACATGTGTACGCGTGATCTCCGCCGTTGTTAAATTCAGATAATCATAATTGACTTCTTTTTCATCCTCTCCCTCGTTGGCGTAGGTTGGATCACCCCAAGTCGTATCCATATAGTAATAATTTCCATCGAGCAGCACCAGATTCCATGCGTGTGTCTGCCCATTTGCCGTTCCAGTGACGATCGCACCCGGAATATCTAGCAGGTTCAAAAGATACTGCGTCGCACAGGCATACCCCTGACATACGGTCTGTCCACTCAAGAATACGCTGATAATATTTTGATTGTTCTCTGCCTCCGGCACATAATCCACGTTTTGAATGAGTTTTTCGTAAACATACTTTGCCTTGTCATAATCACTGTCTGCGGCCGAAATTCCCGAAAGGATCTGCTCCACATTCGCATCGATTGCCGCCTGTGTATTCTGCCGCTCCTCATAACTCATAGTGTACTGCGGTGCAAACGAAAGCCCGGTCGGCTGGTCACCTAACATATACTGGGTATACTGATAGCCAGACACCCAGAAAAGTCCGCCATAATCCGCATTGACCGCACGATATGCCAGGTCTAGCACCGTTTCGTCCAACGTGGATACCATGACACTCTCCTGCTGTTCTAAGATCACCTGAAGCACTTCATCGTAAACCTTCTTCGTGTCCTCATCCAGACAGCCATACACATATTTTCCATCAGAGATCGCCGTCATGGCGTTTCCCGCATTCTCCGTCCCCTGTTCCGTCCCGGTTTCTCTATTTTCGGCTTCCCGCACTACAAATTTTTCTGCCGCAGACAAAATACCATCTTCCACGCCCCGGATCTTTTCCACTCTCACGGAAGAACATCCGCATGTCGTAAAAAGCAGTGCCGCGACCGCGGATACCAGCCATTTTTTTCTTTTTAAACGCATGTTGTCCCTCTCACTCATTTTGGTCTTCTAACAAACCGAAAAAAATTCACGCACACAATCACATAACGCCTTCATGTCCTCTTTTCCCATCAGCTCTCTTGCCGAATGCATTGCAAGCAGCGGCAGTCCGATGTCAACCGTCTTTACCGGAAGCAGTGCGGACGCGATCGAGCCGAGTGTGCTTCCGCCCTGCATATCTGAACGGTTCACAAACTTCTGATATTGGATTCGTTTTGCCTCACACAACTGCTGCACTGCACCGATTGCCTCACAGTCAGTCGCATAGGACTGGGAACAAGCCTCCTTGATGCATAAGCCCTTCCCAAGCACAGGCTGATTTGTAATGTCCGTCTTTCCCATCTGGTTCGGGTGCATCGCATGTGCCACATCGACCGAAAGCATCATGCTCTTATATTTCGCTTCCTTTGCTGCGATCGCATCAAGCCCTGTTCCAAGCAGGATCTTATCCAAAAGTTCATTTAGCATAAACGAACCCGCCCCCTGCTTCGTCTGACTGCCGATCTCTTCATGATCGAACAGTGCGATGAGATTGATGCCGCCGCGTGTTCCAGCCTCCCGGATCGCCCGGCTTAACGCCAGGACACTCGTCAGGTTATCCAGACGCGGGGATGAGATAAATTCTTCGTTCCCTCCGACAAAGGACGGCTTCTCCGCACAATAGATATAGAGTTCAAAATCCAGAATATCCTCCTCTTTCACCGAAAGCTCGCCTGCCAGATAGGAAAGAAAGGATGTCTCCATTCCAAAAAGTGGGATCATATCGACCTGTTTGTTTAACTCCACGCCTTTATTTACTTCACGGTTCATATGGATCGCCAGATTCGGGATCGTAAAGACCGGTTTCTTTAAATCCACATAGCGGATGTCCGGACAAAAGATCTGATCGCTCTTTACTGCCACCCGGCCAGCCGCGCTAAGCGGTCGATCCAGCCATGTATTTAAGATTGCCCCGCCATACATTTCCACATTGACCTGTGCGTAAGATGCGTTTTTTACATCCGGATTCGGTTTGATCCTAAGACATGGAAAATCTGTGTGCGCCGCCGCGATACGGATATCTCCCGTCTGCTCCTCTCCTTCCGGCATCGTAAAGGCAAAGAGCGTTGAACCGTGATGGTTTACATAATATTTGCCTCCTGCCGAAAGTTTCCAAGGCTCTGCAAAGGAAAGAGCCGTAAATCCCGCACGTTTTAAATATTCTTCTGTATGTAATACAACCTGATAGGGAGAAGTCCCCTCCTCTAACAATGAAAATAATTCTTCTGATTCTGTCATATCCTGATTCCTCCTGCTTTGTATTCTACTATACTTTTGTTCATTTTTCGAGAATAAATTGCATTTGGCATTTCAAACCGCTATAATGAGAAAAACAGGAGGATTTTTATGATTTCATTACAGATTACGGACGTTAAGGATTTTATGGCAAAACTCTTAAAAACCGATTTATTCGATCATTTTCTCATGCCGGAGGCCGTGATCACTACCGCCTTCACCTACCATATCGACGGCAGTTTAAACCCTTCTTTTTATTCAACGGATGAGCTTTCGATCCTCGGCTTACAGAATCTTTCCACCGCACCGTTTTCTCTGTTTCGACCGACCTGCTTTGACCTGATCAAGGGAAAGCGCACTCCTTCCTATTTTAAGTTTGTATTTATGCTTTCTCCGGACAATTTAAAGAATACGATCCTTCACTCAGGAAGCTCTTTTTCGGAAAATGATATTTCGGGTGCTTATCTCAATCTGCACTTTAAAGATCAGGTACTTACCTGCACGACAGGCGTTTCTTACCGCATTTTTTCCATGGATCGTTCCTTTGAAGCCGAATGGGATGAATTAGTCTGCCGTTTTCTGAAAAATCATGGGATATCCTACGAAATACTTTCTTAATTTTCTTTACTTTTGGAATGATGTATGCTATTCTGAACCTGTGTCAAAAATGACATGATATATTAATTTTGGAGGTACTGAAATGAAAGGTACAGTTAAGTGGTTCAACAATCAGAAGGGTTACGGATTCATTTCCGATGAAGAAGGAAAAGACGTATTCGTACACTACTCAGGACTGAACATGCAGGGATTCAAATCCTTAGAAGAAGGCGCTAACGTAGAATTTGACGTTACCGAAGGCGCAAAAGGTCCTCAGGCTGTCAATGTAACAGTCTGCTAAACAATTTTAATCAGCCCGTTTTTTTCAATGTACCTTTCTCTGTAATATAGAATTTCGATTTTTTATTAAGACTAAGATATACGGAACAAAAATGTGATTAAGAAAAAAGGCTTTGCCGCTCTGTTTTTCCACAGAAGGCAACAGCCTTTTTTTCTCGTTCTTTTATTTGCCGCCGTCTCTTTTTGCAAACAGCACGAGTAACGCCGCACCAAAAAACACAAAAAAATCCGAAATATTAAAGATAATGCCGGAGAGCCGTTTAAAACGTGTCCGGAAACTGAAATAGTCCACAACATGTCCTTTTGTAAAACGGTCGTAAAGATTGCTCGCACCGCCGCCAAGAAGCATGGCAAACGCCGTTTTCACACCTCTTTCCCCTTTTCTTTGCAGCAGCGTAAAAAAACTGCCTCCTGCCGCCGCCATAAGCACCGTCTGGATCTGTTTCATACGCTCCGGTTTCTTTGCTAAAACATTAAGTGCCGCGCCTTTATTATAATATTTGCGTATCACAACTTTTCCCTTTAGAATGGGGGTCTCTTCCATCAGCTTACGATGTGTGTCGATGTAACGCTTTACAAAAAAATCGAGTGTAAAAACACCTGCCGCGATCAAAAGATAGATCATCTGTTTTCCCCCTTCCTCTTTTTCTTATGAAATGCCCGCCTTACGCGCATCAAAAATACCCTGCTCTTTTTCTGCTGTTCCCTGCTGAGCCGGCATGCAAGGATCTGTTCCGCAAAATCAGCCGCGCGAAGAAACGCCGCATCGGTATCCTCTTTTGCATCCCAGACCGGATTAAAATCTGCGATCAGAGAGGCGATCGCGTCTGGCTCTCCGGTGTTGTCATTTAAGTCGAGCGGCTGAATGAATCGGAAATCAAATTTTTCCGCCTGCTTTTGATCTCCGAGCACCGCCGCACCAAGCTGCTGCCACAAAAGCCCAAGTGAAGCATACGGTACGCCGTTTTCCCGCTTTTTTTCCTCATTGCCGTGATGATCGAACATTCCGCCTCCGATATCAAATACGATCCCGGAAAAATCCTGCGGCACTTCGTTTCCCCGCCGCACCAAAAGCCCCGGATGAATCATCCGAAGAAGTGCATAGGAAAACACATCATCCGCATGAAATTTTCCGCCATGCGTGAACACGCAGTCCGTATTCGCAAGCTTTTGCGTCAGTTCATTTTCGCTGTATAATTCCATTCTCTCTTTTTCCTCTTTCTTTATCTAAAGTACCCGCAGTTTGTTTAATGCCTCGTAGATATCCAGTTCCCCATATCCCCATTCCTGATTTGGGTAGGTTCTGTTTTCTTCCCGTCTTGCACCGCGCAGGATATAGTTTTTGATATTTACACTGTTGACATTCCGGTCATACTGCCGTTTGATCGCCCACTCAAGAAGCAGTGCGCTTCCCCCGGCAGCTACCGCGGCTGCCGCAGAAGTTCCTGTCCTTGTCGTGTAACGGTTTCTCAAATCCGGGCCGTATACATTAACACCGGGGGCTACATAATCGGGCTTGATACCTCCCACCGCTGTAAATCCCCGGCTGGAATCCAGATACAGACTTCCGCTCTGCACATCATAAGCCCCCACTGTCATCGGCACTTCTGCGGTGGACGGTACGGTAAGCGTCACATCCGGATTAGAACGCAGAAAAACCACATCTCCGCTCATGAACGGTCTTAACGGAAGCCAGATATGATAATGTCCTTCCACGATCGTATCCTCCGCATAAACCGTGATCTGCCAAAGCCCGCGAGTCGGACGGTCAAACCGAAAAAAGACTAAAAGATCCCCGTTTCGCACCCCGACCGTCTGATACTCCACGCTGACCACCGTTTCCTCAAAAATAAACTGATACACGACACGACTGCGCTGCATGACCGGAATCCGCCGGATCTGCTCCCCGGTTGGTGATGTGATCGCCACGGAGTATAACTCCGGTGCTCTTGCCCAAAGCTCCGCCGTAAATCCCCGGATATTTTCTCCAACGTTTATCTCGACTGTTTCCGAGTCCTCCTGCTTCATAAGCGTTCCATAGAAATGATGCCTTGCATTCGCCTCATTTCCGGCGGCAGCTACCACCACATGGTCTTTTAGCGCCGCAATATCATTTAAATACAAAGACAGCGGCCCCGTTCCGCCGTGGCTTCCCATGCTCGTTCCAAGACCGATACAGAGCACGAGCGGACGGTTTTCTTCCATTGCCAGTTTGTTTAAGTATGCAATCGCTGCCATCACATCATTTTCCTGATACGCCACTGCATCCTCCGGAATAAAATAAAAATCACGGAGGTTCTGCTTTGCGGGCTTTAATTTCACCACTGCAATATCCGCATAAGGCGCCGCTCCCGAAAAATCATTTGCCACATCCGGCGATCCTGCCGCAACCCCCGCAAGAAAAGTTCCATGTCCGTTTTCATCCATGGACGGAACGAGTTCGAGCGGATTGTCACTGCGCAGTGCCGTATTGATCTCATTTCTTTTATATTCGCTTCCGTATAGAAAACCTTCTGGTAGTTTTCCGTCCCGGATCGTCTGATCCCAGATGCTGATAATGCGGCTGCTTGCCGGTCCGTTTTGAAACACAGGATTGCGGTAATCTATCCCGGTATCCAGAAATCCTAACAGGATACCATCTCCCTTTAACGAAAGTGTCGGCTGGTTCTGTACTTTTAAGATCCCGCTTCCGGAGAGCGCCGCATCATCCATAAGTGTAAAGCACTGTGGGATCGCGGAATAGGTATAATCTGTGATATTTAAATCCGGCAGACGCTCTCTGTTAAAATAACCCACGCTGTAGGCAACACTGATCTCCTGCCTGCAGTCCGCCGGAATCACCGGTGTGTTAGCTCCAAGCGTCCCGTACTCAATGATCAGATCATAGTAATCTTCGGAATAAACCGCTTCTTTGCAATCCATATGTACCGTTTCCTTCCCTGCAAACCTCTCTCCTATGTATATGTATGCAGTCCGAAATGAAAGTGAACCGGATTTTTCCTATACCTGGCAGATGACCAGCACATCTCCCTCTCTCATCTTTGTGGAACCATTTGGTATGATAACTTCCTCCCCACGTTTTAAGAGCAGTACCAGTTTTTCTTCTCCAAGTTTTAACGCTGCGATCGTATCCCCGATCAGCGAACTGTCTTTTTCGATGGTGCGCTCCGTCAGACACAGACCAAGATTTTCTTCCGGTGAAAGCGCACTTAACACCACAACATCTCCCGGCAGGAGCACGGTACTTCCGTTCGGCACAATGCGTTCTTCTCCGCGCAGAACCAGTACCAAAAGCACATCCGGCATGGAAAGGGTATCCATGATCTTTTTGCCCGCCCACGGATGATTTTTCCTTACCTGGATCTTGATAAATTCCACCGGCATTTCATCTGAGTAGTCACTGAATGTCTTCATAACATTGTTCGTATCATCGATCATATCAAGCTTCTTTGCGATCAGTACCAAAAGCACATCCGGCATGGAAAGGGTATCCATGATCTTTTTGCCCGCC
>CAYMCM010000045.1:0-20632 GCA_964388945.1 uncultured Roseburia sp. | reverse complement strand
AGACCGAATAAAAGCGTTGACGTGGCCCGCCAGCTTTAGGTAGGTCGCTTGAAATGGCTGGTAACAGCCATTCTAGATAGATGATCATCCAATGACATAACCCGGCTTACCGTCCTGCTTAATATGAATACTCCATGCTTAAATGGGGTATTTTTTGTTATGGAAGTCATGCTAACCCGTTTCTAAATTTTCTAAAATGTTTCTTAAATGATTGGCGCACCGGTTGACACTGGCAGGCGCAGGGCTTAACATTTAGGAAGATAGAATAAAGATGAGGTGCATGGAAATGAAGGAAAAATTCAGACGTTTTATGACGGGGAGATATGGTGTTGATCAGCTCTCAAGGGTATATCTGGTAGCTGCGCTGGTTCTGATGATAGTGGCTTCTTTTGCTCGTGGGGCGATGCCGATTCTGGATCTGTTTGCGCTGTTTTTGCTGGGTTATACTTATTACCGGATGTTTTCGCGTGATATTTCAAAGATGTATGCGCAGAATCAGAAATATTTGAATTTTCGCTATAAACAGACCGTTAAATGGAATAATGCCAAGAAACGCTTTGCGCAGAGGAAAGAGTACCGTTTTTTCCGCTGTCCGCAGTGCCGCCAGCGTGTACGTGTGCCGCGCAGCAGGGGAAAGATCTGCATTACTTGTCCGAAATGCAAGGCAGAATTTATAAAAAGGAGTTAAACAACAGAAAGAGAGACTGAGAGATATGTTTGGTTATATCAATATCAATAGAGAAGAACTTTCCGATGAGAATAAAAAGTCTTATCAGGCATATTATTGTGGTCTCTGCCGGAAATTAAAAGAAAGCTGCGGAACCAAGGGGCAGATGCTGTTAAATTACGATATGACGTTTCTGATCGTGCTTCTGACCGGGTTGTATGAGCTTTCCGATGAGAAAACATCGTTTACCTGCGGACTGCATCCGACCAGAAAGCAGATGGCATACATTAACGAAGCGACAGATTATGCGGCAGACATGAATGTCATTTTATCTTATCAGAAATTCGAGGATGACTGGAAAGATGACCGCTCTTATGCAAAGCGGACGTTTATGAAGATGTTCGAAAAAGATTACGAGCGGATTCGGAAAGCGTATCCGAGACAGGTGGGTGCGGTTGAGGAATACATGAGAAAACAGGCGGATGCTGAGAAACGCAAAGAGACCAATCTGGATGTGGTGGCAGGACTTTCCGGGGAAGTGCTTGGAGAGATCTTCGCGTGGAAAGAGGATATCTGGGCGGACGAGCTTAAATGTCTCGGCTTTTATATGGGAAAATTTATCTATATCATGGATGCGTATGAGGATCGGAAAAATGACGAGAAAAAAGCGGCGTTTAATCCTCTGATCGATATGGAGCAGGGGAACGAGACAGATTTTGAAACATTATGCAAATTGATCCTGACCAGTATGATGTCAGAGTGTGCAAAATCATTTGAACGTCTGCCTGTTTTACTGCATGCAGATATTCTGAGAAATGTTCTCTATTCCGGAGTATGGTCAAAATATGAATATATCCAGAAGAGGAAGCAAAAAGGGAGGGGAGTATCGGATGGGAAACCAAAATCCTTATGATGTACTGGGAGTTTCGCCAGGAGCAACAGACGAAGAGATAAAAAAAGCATATCGGGCATTGAGCCGGAAATATCATCCGGACGCAAATATCAACAGTCCGAATAAGGCACAGGCAGAGGAACGCTTCAAGGAAGTACAACAGGCATATGACCAGATCATGAAGGACAAGCAGCAGGGCTATACCTACGGAAGCTACAGCGGTTATGGAAATTCTTCTTCCCGGTCGTATCAGTCTTATTATGGCAGCGGTGCGCAAAATACAGGATCTGTCGAGATGCAGGCGGCGGCAAATTATATTGCAAACCGTTATTTCAAAGAGGCACTCAATGTGTTAAACAGTATGGCGGCAGCCGAGCGGAATGCGAGATGGTATTATTACAGTGCGCTTGCAAATGCGGGAGTCGGAAATAATATTATTGCCCGGGACCATGCCGACCGCGCGGTGGCTATGGAACCGAGCAATATGGAATACCGCCAGTTGAAGCAGCAGCTTGAGTTTGGCGGAAACTGGTATCAGAATATGGGAGAATCCTACGGGCGTCCCTACTCCGGTTCCAGTGGTTATTGTCTGAGTTTTCTGTTATTGAATCTGCTGTGTAACTGCTGCTGTTTCCGCCCGTTTTAAGATGCGGGCGGAAAACGCTTACATTTACTTTCTTTCGTATTTTTCTTCGCAGTATTTACAGCGATAAACTTCTTTTGCTTCGTCAGTCAGAACAAAGATCTGGTCAAGCTCCTGTTCGATGGAGGAAATACATCTCGGATTCTTGCATTTGATGACGTTTTTGATCTCTTTCGGAAGACGCAGAGAGCGTTTTTCTACGATCTGGTCTCCTTTTATGATATTGACGGTGATATTGTGGTCTATGAAACCTAAAATATCAAGATCCAGTTTATCAATCGGGCATTCTACTTTTATCATGTCCTTTTTTCCCATTTTTTCGCTGCGTGCATTTTTGATGATGGCAACACAGCAGTCCAACTGATCCAGTTTTAAGTAATGATAGATGGAAAGGCTCATGCCGGCTTTGATATGGTCGAGCACAAATCCTTCCTGAATTCCACTGATATTTAACATAGATTCGTTCCTTCCTTAACTTTTTTGCATTAGGTTTACATAATGATTACTGCACGTTGATTTCGAGCAGTGTGAGGATCAGTGCCATACGGACATAGGCACCATATTGTACCTGCTTGAAGTAGACGGCTCTCGGATCATCATCCACTTCCACAGAAATCTCATTGACACGCGGAAGCGGATGAAGAACGAGCATATCATCTTTTGCCAGTGCCATTTTTGCCTTGTCAAGGATATAGAAATCCTTCATGCGGATATAGTCTTCTTCGTTGAAAAAACGTTCCTTCTGTACACGTGTCATATATAAGATGTCGAGGTCTGTGATCGCGTCTTCTAAACGTTCCACTTCAGTGAACGGGATGTTATTCGCAATTAGAACATCCTCTCTTATGTACTCTGGTACACGCAGTTCTTTTGGGGAGATTAGTACAAATTCCACATTTGGATAGCGGATCAGTGCGTTGATCAGAGAGTGTACGGTACGACCGAATTTTAAATCACCGCACAGACCAATCTTTAAGTTGGACAGTCTGCCCTTCAAAGAATGGATCGTGAGCAGATCAGTAAGTGTCTGGGTGGGATGCTGATGACCGCCGTCGCCGGCATTGATGACTGGAATATTGGATTTTAAGGAAGCAACGAGAGGAGCTCCCTCTTTTGGATGACGCATCGCACAGATATCTGCGAAGCAGGAAATAACACGAATCGTATCGGAAACACTTTCACCTTTTGCTGCCGAACTGCTGTCGGCACTGGAAAAACCGATCACGGAACCGCCGAGATTCAACATGGCAGTTTCAAAACTAAGTCTTGTTCTGGTACTGGGTTCATAAAAACAGGTGGCTAATTTCTTTCCGTCACATGCGTGCGCATATTTTTTCGGATTTTTTTCAATATCATTAGCCAGTGTAAGCAGCTTGTCCAGTTCTTCCACGGACAAGTCCAAAGGGCTCATTAAATGTCGCATTGTATTTTCCTCCTCTAGACATTTTTACTATCATATAATAATCAATAGCAAATTTCAAGGAATATTTTGTGAAAAACATGCGAAAAATCATAGCTCTTTGCGCTCTGTATGGCACATTAGTTTTTCAAAAATCAACCCTGCAGCCATCCACAAAGGTGCATAGTCCAGACGGATGACGCCGTGGATATTCAGTTTTGCATGGCTGTAATCCCAAGGACAGAGGTCATGCTTCTTTAACAGACTTCCGCTTAAAAATTCACAGGCAAGGATGCCGGCAGAGTAGATCATACCGCGGAAAAATGTGGGAATTCCTTTGATATGACGATACAGTGGTTCTATCACGGCTGCCATACCGTAGATCGGGAACATCCAGATGGAAGTCTGTCCGATCAGTTTTTTGTCTTTCTTCCGTAGTGAGCCAAAAGAGGTGAATAAAATTTCCATGCACCATCCGGTCAGTCCGCAAATAAAAAAATTTTTTCTCATGGAAAAAGTCTGTCCGCTTTGGTTGCTTTTTATGCAGACAATGACATATAATAAAAAATATGCGATTTTTTTGGAGGAGTTGAAATACCAATGGCGTTATATGCCAATATTATTATAGATATCTCACAGGAAAAATTAGATCGTCCGTTCCAGTATCGTGTTCCGGAAAACTTAAAGGAGACACTTCAGATTGGAATGCAGGTGCTGGTGCCGTTTGGAAGCGGGGGAAGAAAACTGCGCGGCTATGTGATCGAACTGACAGATCAGGCAGAATATGATGTGCAAAAGATCAAAGAAATATCAGAGATCTGTGAAAATGGCGTTGCGATCGAATCGCAGTTGATAGCACTTGCTTTCTGGATGAAAAAAAATTATGGCGGAACCATGAACCAGGCATTAAAGATGGTAATTCCAATCAAGCAGAAGACAGCGGCAAAAGAAAAGCGAATCATAGAACTTACGCTTGGCATCAGGGAGGCAAACGAAAAACTGGCAGAATTTGAGCGGAAGCATAATGTGGCACGCGCCCGTTTGCTGGAGGCATTGATCCGGGAACATGAGCTACCGGGTGATGTGGTGACCGGAAAATTGAATGTCGGGCTTAATGTTGTGCGGGCAATGGAAAAATTGGGAATCTTAAAGATCCGCACCGAACAGGATTACCGCAATCCAGTGCGGCAGCGCGAGCGGGCGGTCAGGGAGATTGTGTTAAGTGAGAGCCAGAAGGCGGCAGTAGATGCCGTTCTGGAGGATCGTGCGCAGAAAAAACAAGGGGTCTATCTGCTGCATGGGGTGACCGGAAGCGGAAAGACCGAGGTTTATATGGAACTGATCGCGCACAGTATTGCGGAGGGCAAACAAGCAATCGTGCTGATTCCTGAAATCGCGCTGACGTATCAGACAGTTATGCGTTTTTACGACCGTTTTGGAGACCGGGTATCCATCTTAAATTCCAGACTTTCGGCAGGAGAGCGATATGACCAGTTCCTTAGGGCAAAACGCGGAGAGATCGATATCATGATAGGGCCGCGTTCGGCTTTGTTCACACCTTTTTCAAATCTTGGGCTTATTATCATAGATGAAGAACATGAAAATTCCTATAAAAGTGAGACGGTTCCGCGCTATCATGCAAGAGAAACCGCAATCGAGCGAGCAAAAATGACGGGGGCGAGTGTGATCTTAGGCTCCGCGACACCGTCGATCGAGAGCTACACCAAAGCACAGTGCGGAGCATACCGTTTGCTTGAGATGAAAGAGCGGATCTCAAAGAAACCGCTCCCGACCTGCTATACGGTCGATCTGCGCGAAGAACTAAAGACAGGAAATCGCTCGATACTGAGCAGGAAACTGCAGGAGTTGATGGAAGAACGCCTGGCACACGGAGAGCAGATCATGCTTTTTTTAAACCGGCGTGGAATGTCCGGTTTTGTATCCTGCCGTTCCTGCGGACATGTGATCAAATGCCCACACTGCGATGTGTCTTTGAACTGGCACAGCAACGGAAAAATGGTCTGCCATTACTGCGGCTACGAGGAACCGGAAGCACATGTCTGCCCAGCGTGCGGCTCCCGCTATATCAGTGGATTTAAGGCAGGTACCCAGAAGATTGAAATGCTGGTGAAAAAGCGTTTTCCAAATGCGCGGGTACTTCGTATGGATTTTGATACGACAAGAAAAAAAGAAAGCTATGAGAAAATTCTCTCTGCGTTTGCGAATCGTGAGGCGGATATTTTAGTCGGAACGCAGATGATTGTAAAAGGACATGATTTCCCTAATGTGACATTGGTCGGAGTGCTGGCAGCAGATCTTTCACTCGGAGTCAGTGATTACCGCGCTTCCGAGCGAACCTTTCAGCTGCTCACGCAGGCAGCGGGACGAGCAGGCAGAGGTGACAGACCGGGTGAAGTCGTGATACAGACCTATCAGCCGGAGCATTACAGTATTGTCACGGCTGCGGCACAGGATTATGCAGCATTTTATACGCATGAGATAGAGTACCGGAAGATGCTCTGTTATCCGCCGGTCTGGAACATGCTTGTGATCCTTTCAGCGGCAAGGGAAGAAGAAATGGCTTATCAGGCATCCGAGCGGATGCGGCGGGTGATCGCGGCATTCGGATATCCAAAACTTTTCGTGGTGGGACCTGCGGATGCGGCGGTAGCCAAGGTAAATGATATTTATAAAAAAGTGCTGTACTTAAAACATGCGGATTATGGAGTTCTCGTGGATGTGAAGGACAGACTGGAACATTTTATAAATGGGAATAGAGAATTAAAGGATATTGTGGTACAATTTGATTTTAATCCTATGAATGGATTTTAAAATATAGTATAGTAATAAACAGATACGAAATGAAGAGATGGAGGAATAAAGATGGCATTAAGAGAAATTCGCGTGATGGGCGATCCGGTATTGACAAAAGTGTGCAGGGAAGTAACAGAGGTAACACCAAAGATCACAGAATTGATAGATGATATGATCGAGACAATGTATGAGGCGAACGGAGTCGGACTTGCGGCACCACAGGTAGGCATTTTAAAACGTATTGTCGTGATCGATGTCGGGGAGGGTCCGATCGTTTTGATCAACCCGAAGATCGTGGAGACGAGCGGCGAGCAGACAGGAGATGAGGGATGCTTAAGCCTTCCGGGAAAAGCAGGCATGGTGACAAGGCCGAACTATGTAAAAGTGCAGGCTTTGGACGAGGATATGAACCAGATCGAGCTGGAGGGAGAAGAACTGCTTGCAAGAGCGTTCTGTCATGAGATCGATCATCTGGACGGACATATGTATACCGAAAAAGTGGAAGGCGGTCTCCATGATGTGGGAGCGGTGTCTGATGAGGATGAAGATTAAGAAAAAAGCGAGGGAGATCAATGCGTGTAATTTTTATGGGAACGCCGGATTTTGCAGTGGGAACTTTAGAAGCTGTCGTAAAAGCCGGTCATGAGGTGGTGCTTGCAGTCACACAGCCGGATAAACCAAAGGGCAGAGGAAATACCATGCAGTTTCCGCCAGTGAAAGAAAAGGCGTTAGAGTATGGGATCGAAGTTTATCAGCCAAAGCGGGTGCGGGAACCGGAATGTGTTGCGTATTTAAAGAAATATGAGCCGGATATTATCATTGTTGTTGCATTCGGTCAGATACTTTCGACAGAGATTTTAGAAATGCCAAAGTATGGATGTGTTAATGTACATGCATCACTGCTTCCGAAATACCGCGGGGCAGCGCCGATTCAGTGGGCGGTGATAAACGGAGAAAAAATTTCCGGTGTTACAACGATGCGCATGAACGAAGGCATTGATACCGGAGACATCATTGAGCAGGCAGAGCTTGCGCTTGCACCGGATGAAACAGGTGGAAGTCTGTTTGATCGTCTGGCAGAGGTGGGAGCAGAACTCTGCGTGCATACCCTGACAGAGATTGAGGCAGGACGTGCGGTCTATACCAAGCAGGAGGAAGCAGAGGCGACTCATGTCGGTATGATAAAAAAACAGTTCGGAAAAATTGACTGGACAAAATCGGCAGAAGAGATCGAACGGCTGATCCGTGGATTGAATCCGTGGCCGAGTGCATATACTTCTCTGAATGGGAAAACATTAAAGATATGGAAAGCATCGGTACAGCCGGGCGGGGAACCAGCGGATGCCGGAAAGATCGTGCTGGTGAGTAAAAAAGAGATCGGGGTGCAGACCGGAAGGGATATTCTGATCCTGCAGGAACTTCAACTGGAAGGGAAAAAGCGCATGGGTGCAGATGCTTTCTTACGCGGCTTTCCGCTTGCCTGCGGCACAGTATTAGAATAGGAGGTAAATCTTATGTATGGCATGTATTACAGTTGGTGGGATCCAACCTATTTTCTGGTAATCATTGGTGCGGTCATCTGTCTGATCGCTTCAGCAAAAGTAAAGTCGACGTTTCGTAAATATGCTTCTTATCGCAGTATGTCCGGCATGACCGGAGCAGAGGCGGCACAGCGAATTTTACACAGTGCAGGAATCTATGATGTGGAGGTTTTGCATATTTCGGGAGAACTGACGGATCATTATAATCCGGCAAAAAAGACCTTAAATCTTTCAGACAGTGTATACGGATCGACTTCGGTTGCGGCGGTGGGCGTTGCGGCACATGAATGCGGGCATGCGATTCAGCATCAGCAGGAATATCTGCCGCTTAAGATCAGATCATCTCTGGTTCCGGCAGCCAATTTCGGCTCTGCGCTGGCGTGGCCGGTTATCCTTCTCGGATTGTTTTTCACCAGCAATACCGGAACTTTGCTGATCCATATCGGGATATTACTGTTTTCGCTTGCGGTACTGTTTCAGCTTGTGACACTTCCGGTCGAATTTGATGCATCGGCGCGTGCGGTGAAAATCTTAGGTGAGACTGGGATTTTAAGCAGTCAGGAACTTCCATATACCAAGAAAGTGCTCGGTGCTGCCGCACTTACTTATGTTGCCAGCGCAGCAGCAGCGATCTTACAGCTTCTTCGTATCATACTTTTATTTGGAGGAAGAGGAGACGATCGTGACTGAGCATATAAATGAACGGGAACTTGTACTTGATATACTGCTTACTGTGACACGCGATGGAGAGTACAGTCATATTGCCCTAAAAAATGTACTGGAAAAATATCAGTATCTTGAAAAAAGCAGCCGTGCGTTCATCACAAGAGTAACGGAGGGAACCTTAGAGAGGATGATTGAGCTTGATTATATCATTGATCAGTTTTCTAAAGTTCCGGTGCGCAAACAAAAGCCGGTCATCCGCAATATTCTGCGCATGGGTGTCTATCAGCTAAAATATATGGATACGGTTCCGGCTTCGGCTGCCTGCAATGAAGCGGTAAAGCTGGCGGAACGAAAAGGTTTCCGGAATCTGAAAGGCTTTGTGAATGGTGTACTGCGCAATATAAGCAGAAATCTGGAAACGATAAGTTACCCGAAGCGGGAGGACGGAGAGAGTGCATACCTTTCGGTACGATATTCCATGCCGGAATGGATCGTGACAGCGTGGCAGAAAGATTATGGGACACAAAAAACAGAGGAGATGCTGCAGGCACTCTTAAGTGAACCGGAGCTTTCGGTAAGAACCAACGAAGCGAAAATTTCTCCGGAAGATCTGAAAAAACGTCTGGAAACAGAGGGCGTGACGGTACGGCAGAATGAAACACTGCCGTATGCCCTTTTTCTTTCAGGATTCGATCATCTGAAAGCTCTGCCTTCGTTTGAAGAAGGGCTGTTCTATGTGCAGGATGAAAGTTCCATGCGTGTGGCGGAGCTGGCAGAGCCGAAGGACGGAGATTTCGTGATAGATGTTTGTGCGGCACCCGGAGGAAAGAGCATACATATTGCGGAGAAGCTGCATGGCACAGGACATGTGGAGGCAAGAGATCTGACACCATATAAAGTTGGACTTTTGGAAGAGAATATCCGTCGCTGCGGTACAGGGAATATGACGGCAGTCTGCATGGATGCGAGGGTGAAAGACGAAGCTTCCGTTGGCAGGGCAGATATCGTGATCGCGGATCTGCCGTGTTCAGGACTTGGTGTCATCCAGAAGAAAAAAGACATTAAGTACAAGATGACGCAAAAAAAACAGGCAGATCTGACAAAGCTGCAGCGGGAGATCCTTTCGGTGGTGCACACTTATGTGAAACAGGGTGGAACGCTCATTTACAGTACCTGTACGGTCAACCGGGCAGAGAATGAGGAAAATGTTGCGTGGTTCTTAAAAGAACATCCGGTGTTTTCTCTGGCAGGTATGGAACAGATCCTGCCGAAAGCAGGAAGATGTGACGGATTTTTTCTTGCCAGATTAATAAAAGATAATGAAGAGAAAGCAGAGTGATCTATGGAACAGACTGATATTAAGTCATTGAATTTAAAAGAGTTGACGGAAGTGATCAGTGGACTTGGCGAAAAGCCGTTTCGCGCGAAACAGATCTATGAATGGCTGCATAAAAAGCAGGCCACAGACTATGAGGAAATGACCAATATCTCAAAAAAATTAAAAGAGGAATTAAAGCAGCATTATCCGCTTACTGTGTTAAAACAGGTGACGGTGCAGATCTCAAAGATCGATGGGACGAGAAAATATCTGTTTGCACTGGCAGACGGCAATGTCATCGAAAGTGTGCTGATGCGTTATAAGCACGGAAATTCTGTGTGCATATCATCCCAGGTGGGCTGCCGTATGGGGTGCCGTTTCTGTGCATCTACACTGGATGGGAAAGTGCGGGATCTTCTCCCATCTGAAATGTTAGAGCAGATTTACAGGATCGGAGCGGATATCGGGGAGCGTATTTCCAATGTAGTAGTGATGGGAACCGGTGAACCGCTTGATAATTATGAAAATCTGCTGAAATTCATTGAACTTTTAACAGATGAGAATGGATTAAACATCAGTCAGCGCAATCTGACAGTTTCAACGTGTGGGCTCGTGCCGCGTATGCGGGAGCTTGCGGATAAAAAACTGCAGATCACACTGGCATTGTCGCTTCACGCATCTTCGCAGGCAAAACGGCTTGCATTAATGCCGGTGGCGAACAAATATGAGCTTTCGGAAGTGATTGCAGCCTGTCGTTATTATTTTGAACAGACCGGACGCAGAGTGACATTCGAGTACAGTCTGGTGGCAGGTGTGAATGATACCGAGGCGGATGCGGCGGAACTTTCTGCGTTGGTGCATGGGATGAATTGTCATATCAATCTGATCCCGGTCAATCCGATTAAGGAGCGGGATTTTGTGCAGCCATCGAAGGATCGCGTGCTCGATTTCAAAAATAAACTTGAAAAAAACGGAATTAATGTTACTATTAGAAGGGAAATGGGCCGGGATATTGACGGCGCCTGTGGACAGTTGCGTAAGAGATATATAGAAAGGTAGGCGTAAAAAATGAAAACTTTTTCCATATCGGATATCGGACAGCTCAGAGATACGAATCAGGATTATTTCTATACGTCTGAAAATCCAGTCGGAAATTTACCAAACCTTTTTATTGTGGCAGACGGAATGGGCGGTCATAATGCCGGTGATTATGCATCCAGGTACACGGTCGAACAGATCGTTTCAGTGATCGGACAGTCCGAAGAGACAGATCCGGCAAGTCTCATAAGGGAAGGCATAGAGCAGGCAAACATTATGCTGCTTGCGCGTGCAAAGGAAGATATTGCAAGAAAAGGGATGGGAACTACTGTGGTAGTTCTGGCAGTGGTGGATAACAGGCTTGTTGTTGCCAATGTCGGAGACAGCAGATTGTATATCGTAAATGACGGCATCAGACAGATCACAAGAGATCATTCCTATGTGCAGGAAATGGTACGCATGGGAGAGATAGATGCAGAAATGGCGAAGGATCATCCGGACAAAAATATCATTACCCGTGCCATCGGTGTTGGAGAAGAGGTCACGATCGATTTCTTTGAAGAAGAAGTCAGACACGGTGATTTTATTTTGATGTGTTCGGACGGACTTACAAATATGGTGGAAGATGATGCCATAAGAAATATCATAAAAGGTCAGCGGGACATCGCGGAAAAGGCCGAAAAACTTGTAGAGACTGCCAATCGAAACGGCGGGAAAGATAATATTACGGTTGTAGTAATAGAACCGTTTTCTGATGAGGTGAAAAAATGTTAACAGAAGGAATGTTTATAGCGGACCGTTATGAGGTCATAAGTAAAATCGGAGCCGGCGGAATGTCGGATGTCTATAAAGCGAAAGACCATGTCCTCGGACGTTTTGTAGCCATAAAAGTCTTAAAAACGGAATTCAGCGAAGATGTTGGATTTGTTAGTAAGTTTCATACTGAGGCACAGTCGGCGGCAGGACTTGAGCATCCGAATATCGTAAATATCTATGATGTCGGCAGTGAAGATGGTCTGCACTATATCGTTATGGAATATATCGAAGGTATCACATTAAAGACTTATATTGAGAAAAAGGGACGCCTTACTTTTAAGGAGGCAGTCAGCATTGCGATACAGGTTGGAAGAGGAATCGAGGCGGCACACAATAAAAACATTGTACACCGTGACATCAAACCGCAGAATATCATGATCTCCACCGAGGGAAAAGTAAAAGTCATGGATTTCGGAATCGCACGGGCGGCTACCAGCAATACGATCCATTCAGATGTGATGGGTTCGGTACATTATTCTTCACCGGAACAGGCGAGAAACGGATTTATCGATGGGAAAAGTGATATTTATTCCCTCGGTATCGTCATGTATGAAATGGTGACCGGACGTGTGCCGTTTGACGGAGATACCACGGTGTCGATCGCAATCCAGCATCTGCAGGAAGAAATGGTTCCGCCAAGTGCTTATGCACCGGATCTTCCGATCAGCCTTGAGAAGATTATTTTAAAATGTACACAGAAAAGTCCGATCCGCCGTTATCAGAATATCGGGGATTTGATCATGGATCTCAAAAAGGCACTGGTTCATCCGAATGAAGATTTTGTCACGGTAGTACCGTTAATGAATCAGGATAAGACCAGAGTCATCTCAGAGCAGGAATTGAATCAGATCAAGCGGAAACAGGAAGAAGATTTTGCGGATAACTATGATGATACATACGATGACGGCTATGATGACGATGGTTATGAAGACGATTCGTATGAAGATGACGGTTATGACGAAGAAGATGGTTACGAAGACGATGAATATGAGGAAGAAGATTATGATGAATATGACGATGATGAGAATGCCGGAAGTGGTCTGAATCCGAAAATGGAAAAAGCGATCACGATCATGGGAATTGTTGTGGCGATCGTAATCGTGTTTATCATCATTTATCTGGTTGGAAGCTTCTTTGGATTATTCAAATTTGGATCATCCAGTAAAAAAGCAGATACACAGACAGAAACGCAGACACAGATCCAGATGCAGAATCAGGCAAAGAAAGACACTGAAACTGAAGAAGATGATGCGGATAAAGTGACGATGATCGATGTCAGAGGTATGACTTATGAAGATGCCAAGGAAGCACTCAACAAGGTTGGGCTTGGTATTTTTAAGAACGGCACACAGTCTTCGGATGATTATGCGGAAGGCGAGATTGTTTCTCAGGATGTAGAAAAAGGTGATAAGGTCGATAAAAATACAACGGTCAAGGTTATGATCAGCAGTGGAAAGGGAAGTGTTCCGGTTCCGGATGTGAACGGAAAATCTTCTGATGAGGCAGCATCAAAACTGGAGTCGGCAGGCTTTAAAGTGACCACGGATTATAAATACAGCGATACGGTGGCGCAGGGCAAGGTTGTGGAGACAGCACCATCAGCAGGTACTTCTGCGCAGAAAGGCGAGACGGTCACGATCTATTTGAGCCGTGGACCGGAAGGAACCGAAATGCCGAATTTGATCGGGCAGACCGAGGAACAGGCAAAGAGTACCTTAAATTCCATGGGATGTTCTGTAAACGTTAATACCGAATATAACACGACACAGGATGCCGGAAAAGTTGTAGGACAGAGCATAGATCCGGGTGTCCGCGTCAGCTCAGGCACTACGGTTACGATCGCGATCAGCAAAGGAGAACCGGCGTATGGCTATAAAGCAACGGTCACAGCGCCATCTGCTTCCGGAGATACCTATGTGGTGAGTGCGGATATCACACTGACGGATTCGAAGGGAAACACGTTGTTTTCACAGTCTGTGGATATCAGTTTGTTCCCGTATACACTGGAAAAAGATAATATTAAGGACAGCACTTCCGGTAAGCTTAAGATCACATGGATCTTAAATGACGGAACACAGAGTGACCAGACACAGGATGTGTCATTTACGCAGACAAATTAGGATATTATATGCAGGGAAAGATTGTAAAAGGAATTTCCGGATTCTACTACGTTCATGTAGCGGAATCCGGAATTTATGAGTGTAAGGCAAAAGGGATTTTCCGGAATCAGAAGATCAAGCCGTTAGTCGGTGACAACGTAGAGATCGCTGTTTTAGATGAAGAAGAAAAGCTTGGAAATGTGGAGAAAATACTGCCGCGGAAAAATGAACTGATCCGCCCGGCGGTATCAAATATCGATCTGGCACTTCTTATTTTTGCGGCGGTCAGTCCGAAACCGAATTTTAATCTGCTAGACCGTTTTCTGATCATGATGCAGTATCAGGGCGTTCCGGTCACGATCTGCTTTAATAAAGCAGACCTTGCGGAGAAGGAACAGCTTGCGGAATTAAAGGCTATCTATGCTGGCTGTGGGAGCAGAGTGCTGTTTACCAGTGTGAAAAAAAATGAGGGAATAGATCTGCTCCGTGAAGAATTAAAAGGAAAGACGGCGGCAGTTGCAGGACCTTCCGGGGTCGGCAAGTCATCATTGATCAATCTGTTACAGCCCGGGGCTTTGATGGAGACTGGTGCGATCAGCAGAAAGATCGAGCGGGGCAGACACACGACCAGACATTCCGAAATCATTCCGGTCGAGGAGGGCACGTATATTATGGATACGCCGGGATTTAGTTCCCTTTCGATTCCGGGATTTGAAAAAGAAGATCTCTCTGGCTGTTATCCTGAGTTTGTGCCGTTGGCGCCATATTGCCGTTTTACCGGATGCAGCCACATCAGTGAGCCGGACTGTATGGTAAAAGAGTCACTTTTGGAAGGAAAGATCCATCCGGTACGCTACGAAAACTATAAATTACTGTATGAAGAATTAAAAGACCAGAAGAAATATTGATTTCTGGCAGGAGGGACGATTATGAACTGTTTATCACCGTCTATTTTATCTGCTGATTTTGCAAATCTGGGAGATCAGGTACGGCTATTGGACGAGAGCGGAGCACAATATGTGCATATTGATGTTATGGATGGGAGCTTTGTACCGAGCATCTCGTTCGGTTTTCCGGTTATAAAATCGATCCGCGGACTGACAGACCGCATCTTTGATGTGCACCTTATGATCGATGAACCGATCCGCTATGTAGATGAATTTGTGGAGTGCGGCGCAGATCTTCTGACTGTGCATGCAGAGAGCTGTTCACATCTGGATCGGACTGTGCAGGCAATCCGGGATAAGGGAATCCTTTGTGGTGTAGCGTTAAATCCGGCAACACCGCTTAGTGCGATCGAGTATGTTCTTCCGAACGTAGACATGGTGCTTATCATGACAGTCAATCCGGGTTTTGGCGGGCAGACCTTTATTCCGTATACACTGGACAAGGTGCGTGATCTCAAACAGATGATCGATAAAAAAGGACTAAAGACCGATATTGAGGTCGATGGCGGTATTAATCTGGAAAATGTGGAGCGCATCATGGATGCCGGTGCCAATATCATTGTAGCGGGCAGTGCGGTATTTAAGGGAGACATCGGAGAAAACATCAGTTGTTTCCTGGAAAAAATGCGGGAAGTATGATCTGGCAGGAGAGAAGAATGAAGATATTGATTGCGGCAGGCGGGAGCATCCGGGATGATTTCGCCGCAGATTATATCAAGAGAGAAAAATTTGACTGTTTTATCGCAGCAGATTCCGGGATGGAATTTTTTTACCGCATGGGAATCGTTCCGCAGTATATCGTAGGAGATTTTGATTCGGTAAACCAAAAGATCCTTTCGTATTTCCGGATGCGGGATGAAATCCGCTTCATCGAGTTTCAGCCGGAAAAGGATGAGACGGACACAGAACTGGCGTTGAAGCTTGCCATATCACTTGCACCGGATGAAATCTGCGTAATCGGAGCGACCGGAAGCAGGATCGATCATGTGTTGGGAAATATACAACTGTTATGTAAATCACTGGAAAATCACATACCATGTATGCTGGTAGATCCGACAAACCGGATTCGGTTGGTAGGCAGACAGCTTACGTTGAAAAAAGCAGAACAGTTTGGAAAATATGTTTCCTTTCTTCCGCTTACAACAGAGGCGGAAGGCGTTACCTTACGCGGTTTTAAATATCCGCTTACGGAATATCGTATGACAAGTGATAATTCGCTCGGTGTCAGCAATGAGATCACAGCAGATGTGGCGGAAGTCACTGTGCAAAAAGGAATCCTCATTATGATCGAATCTAGGGATTAGGCAGGGAGAGTTGAAAAAAAAGTCCTGATGTGATACTCTATATGAGTTGTATCTGGATTTTTTAATGTTTATCTATACAAAAAATGATAAGAAAATGGGCAGGTGCGCAGGTAGCCTTTTCCCATGAGAGATAAAGGAGATTGTTGTATTATGAAACTAGGTATCGTAGGATTGCCAAACGTAGGAAAAAGTACACTGTTTAATTCACTGACTAAGGCGGGAGCGGAATCAGCCAACTATCCGTTCTGTACGATCGACCCGAATGTAGGTGTCGTAACCGTTCCGGATGAGCGTCTGACCAAACTCGGTGAGATGTATCATTCCAAGAAAGTGACTCCGGCAGTTATCGAGTTCGTGGATATTGCAGGTCTGGTAAAGGGTGCGAGTAAAGGCGAGGGGCTTGGAAATCAGTTTCTTGCGAACATCCGTGAGGTAGACGCGATCGTTCATGTGGTACGTTGTTTTGAAGATACAAATGTCGTTCATGTTGATGGTAGCGTAGATCCGGCAAGAGATATTGAGACGATCAATTTAGAACTGATCTTTTCAGATGTTGAGATTTTGGAGCGCCGTATCGCGAAAGTGGCAAAACAGGCAAGAATGGACAAGACACTTGCGAAAGAATTAAAACTGTTGGAGGCGTTAAAAGCACATCTGGAAGAGGGAAATATGGCAAAGACTTTCGAACTTTCCGAGGATGAGGACGAACTTGAATGGTACAGATCCTATAATCTTCTTACTGCAAAGCCGGTCATTTACGCGGCAAACGTATCAGAAGATGATCTGGCAGATGATGGTGCGGTCAATCCGCATGTAAACAATGTGAGAGAGCTTGCAGCAAAGGAAAACAGTGAAGTGTTTGTTATTTGTGCACAGATCGAACAGGAAATGGCAGAACTGGAAGAGGATGAAAAGGCGATGTTCTTAGAGGAACTCGGCTTAAAAGAATCCGGACTGGAAAAACTGATCCGGGCAAGCTATCGTTTACTCGGACTGATCAGTTTCCTTACTTCCGGAGAAGATGAGACCAGGGCATGGACGATCAAGAACGGAACTAAGGCACCGCAGGCGGCAGGAAAGATCCATACCGATTTTGAACGTGGATTTATCCGTGCGGAAGTTGTTGCGTACAAGGATCTGATGGAATGCGGCAGTATGGTGGCAGCAAAAGAAAAAGGTCTGGTGCGTCTGGAAGGAAAAGAGTATGTGGTAAAAGACGGTGACATTATTGTATTCCGTTTTAACGTGTAACTGCATAAGATAATAGAAAGAGCAGTTTTGGGATGATGCAGCATGCGTTTTTGTGAACTGCAGGAAAAAGATGTGATCAATGTGGCGGACTGCTGTTTTCTCGGGCATGTCTGTGATCTGGACATTGACGAGAAAACAGGATGTATACGTGCATTGATCGTACCGCAGCCATGCAGATGGTTTGGCGTGTTCTTTCGGGATTTTGAATATTTTATTCCGTGGAAAAACATCAAATGCATCGGACGGGATATCATACTGGTGGATGTCTGTCTGGATGATGCGAAGCATAAGCTGTAAAACGGCGAAAAGATGCGGAATATCTGTTACCGGTTGACAAGAACCGCGCGGAAAGTTATACTAAAAAACAGTAAGTCCGTGACAGGAAGAAAAAAGGCTTTTCCTGTCTGCGTGTGGGAGGAAAACGACATGAAATGTCCGTTTTGCGGCAGTGATGAGACCAGAGTTATTGATTCAAGACCGGCAGATGACAATACATCGATCCGGCGCAGACGTCTGTGTGACAACTGTAAGAAGAGATTTACGACCTATGAAAAAGTAGAGACGATACCGCTTGTAGTTATAAAAAAGGATAACAGCAGGGAACAGTACGACCGTTCCAAGATCACGGCGGGAGTTCTGCGCGCATGTCATAAGCGTCCGGTTTCCATCAATCAGATCAATGAGCTGGTAGATGAAGTGGAGACAGAGATTTTCAATCTGGAAGAAAAAGAAATTCCGACTTCTGTGATCGGAGAGATCGTGATGGACAAATTAAAAGATTTAGAAGCGGTTGCCTATGTGCGCTTTGCATCGGTATATCGTGAGTTCAAAGATGTTAATACATTTATGAATGAGTTGAAAAAGATTCTGGATAAATAGCAGAAAATAAAAAGGCAGGGGGCTTATGTTGTGATACATAGCCCTTTTTTTGAGGAGGAAAACGATGAGGATTCGACCGGAAGAGTCAGTATGTATGGTGATCGATTATCAGGAAAAGCTGGTTCCGGCAGTTGCGGAACGGGAGAAGTTTCTGGCAAAATCAAAAAAACTTTTACATGGGATGCAGGTGCTCGGAGTACCAAGAATTCTGACTACCCAGTATAAAAAAGGACTGGGAGACAATATCGCAGAGATCAAAGAGGCGGCGGGAGAAGCGAAAGAATTTGATAAGCTTACCTTCAGTGTCTGGGGCGAAAAAGCAGTGCGGGAGGCAATACCAAAGAATTGTAAAAATGTCATTATCTGTGGCATGGAGGCACATATTTGTGTGCTGCAGACTGCGCTTGACTTAAAAGAAGCAGGTTACCGTCCGGTACTGGTCACAGACTGTATCACGGCAAGAGATTTGGCGGACAAGCAGACTGCATTTCTGCGGGCGCAGATGGAGGGTGTGACCTTTACCACTTATGAATCGATCCTGTATGAACTCTCGGAGGTGTCAGGTACACCGTCCTTTAAACAGATTTCCGCGATCATAAAATCATAAAAGGGAGGAAGCTATGTTACAGAAATTTTATCCCGGAGCATATGTGGACTCCACGTATGTGATCGATTTTGACCGGCTCTATGGCGAAGGATACCGGGGGCTGATCTTTGATATCGACAATACGCTTGTGCCGCATGGGGCGAAGGCGGATGAGCGCGCGAAAAAGCTTTTTGCGCATTTAAAAGAGCGCGGATATACCTGTTGTCTGTTGTCAAACAACAAAGAACCGCGTGTGAAAATGTTTAATGAGGATGTGCAGGTGAACTATATTTTCAAGGCGGGCAAGCCGTCTGTGAAAAATTACAAAAAAGCGATGGAATTGATGGGAACCGATGAGAGGAATACATTATTCATCGGAGATCAGATTTTTACGGATGTGTACGGGGCAAATCGTGCCGGGATAAGGACGATCTTAGTAAAACCGATCCATCCGAAAGAAGAGATACAGATTGTGTTAAAACGGTATCTGGAAAAGATTGTATTATTTTTTTATAAACGCTATGTTAAGAAAAACCAGTAGGAGGAAAGAAAATGAAAATCGCAATTGGAAACGATCATGCAGCAGTGAAAATGAAACAGGAGATCAGCAAATATCTGGAAGAACTCGGGCACGAGGTCGTAAATTACGGTACGGACAGCAATGAAAGCTGTGACTATCCGGTTTATGGTGAAAAAGTCGGCAGAGCAGTTGCGGCAGGAGAGGCAGACTGCGGAGTTTTGATCTGCGGTACCGGTGTCGGTATATCCATCGCAGCAAACAAAGTCAAAGGTGTGCGTGCGGCAGTGTGCTCAGATGTAACGACAGCGCGTCTGGTCAAACAGCACAACAATGCGAATATCATCGCGTTTGGTGAAAGAATTGTGGGTATCGAGACGGCAAAGGATATCGTAAAAGCATATCTGGAAGCAGAGTTTTTAGGCGGCAGACACGAGAAGCGCGTGGCTATGATTCATGAAATTGAGGAAAGATAAGGCAGAACCGTAAAAAAAAGGTTGAAATATAGGCATATTTATTATAGAATGAAACGAGTGGGTGACATTCCCAGACAGATTTAAGGAGGAATATCGAATGATTTCAGCAGGAGATTTTAGAAACGGAATTACGATCGAATATGAAGGAAATATTTATCAGATTATTGAATTTCAGCATGTAAAACCAGGTAAAGGTGCAGCATTCGTCCGCACAAAATTAAAGAATATCATCAACGGCGGTGTAGTTGAAAAAACGTTCCGTCCGACAGAAAAATGTCCGCAGGCGCGTATCGACAGAAAAGATATGCAGTATTTATACAAAGACGGAGATTTATATTACTTCATGGACGTAGAGACATACGATCAGGTAGCGTTAGACAGCAATACGATCGGTGATGCACTCAAATTCGTAAAAGAAAACGAAATGTGTAAAGTATGCTCCCACAACGGAAATGTATTCGCAGTAGAACCGCCTCTGTTCGTAGAATTACAGATCACAGAGACAGAACCGGGCTTCAAGGGTGATACCGCAACAGGCGCTACAAAGCCGGCAACCGTAGAGACAGGAGCAACGGTAAGCGTACCGTTATTCGTAGAGCAGGATGATGTGATCAAAATCGATACCAGAACCGGAGAATACTTATCCAGAGTATAGGATTTTATATTACAGATAAAGATAGAAGAGAAAGTCGCTGCAGGCGTTAAGCTTACAGCGGCTTTTTTGCTTTATAGGAAATTTCTCAAACAGTCAGAAATAGTGTATAATGGACTAGAAATAA